>CAPQQE010000023.1:10046-17724 GCA_948687865.1 uncultured Bacilli bacterium | reverse complement strand
TAAATAAATAACACCAACAGTTAAAAGCGTTAGAATAATAGCATACACCTTATCTTTTAAATAACTACTCAATTTCATGATAAAATATACCCCATTCCTTTACGTGTATCTATTGCATCTTCATATCCAATCTCTTTTAGTTTTGCCCTTAATCTACTAATATTTACTGTTAAAGCATTATCATTGATAAATTCATCATTGTTCCACAAAGTAGTCATTAATTCATCACGAGTAACAATTTTATTTTGATGACTAACTAGATAACTAAATATTATCATCTCATTTTTAGTTAAAACTACCTCTATATTATCTTTTTTTATTATCCCTTTAGGAATATTTATGGTTAAATCTTTAAATATAAGAGTATCAGAATTATTACTTAATCTTTTTAAGATTGCCCCTATTCTTAAGAGTAATATATTAGGATTGTATGGCTTAGTTATATAATCATCAGCTCCATGAGTTATAGATAAGGCTTCATCAATTTCAGAATTTTTGCTTGTTACCATAATTACTGGAATGTTTGAAATTTCGCGCAGATTTTTAAGTAATGCTTCTCCATTTATATATGGGATATTTATATCTAATAAAATTAAATCAGGTTTTATATCTAATATTTCTCTTAAAGCATTTTTAAAGTCTGTTAAAATAATTCCTTTATAATTGTTATTGTCTAACAGATTTTTAAGTTCATGAGAAATTAATTCGTCATCTTCTAATATAAGAATTTTTTGCATATATACACCACATTTCTTATTCTTTATTATACCACGAATAAAGAGCCCTTAATATTACAGTTTTGTAATACAAAATCAGTCTATATGTATAATTTACCCAAAATTAATAATTAAATAATAAGTATTTGTGGTTTGATAGGTTTTCTTTATTATCATCCATTTAAATATTTAATATAATTTAATAAAGATACATTAATTTGTATACTTAATAAATTTATATAGGAAGGAAGTGAAAAATTAATTGAATATTATTGAAAAAACATATACTACAAATGGTAATATGGATATAAGGAAATCTACTAGTAGAATAATACTTCATCATGCCGCTATTGCAAATTGTACAGCAGATGATATTGATAGATGGCATAAAAATAAAGGATACTCTAAAATAGGCTATCATTTTTTTGTAACTAAAGATGGAGATATATATAGAGGTAGAGAAGAAAATATGATTGGTGCACATGCATATGGCGCAAACTATAATTCTATTGGTATATGTGCTGAAGGAAACTTTCAAAATGAAAAAATGAATGATATTCAAAAAAACTCATTAAAAGAATTAGTATCATATTTAAAACAAAAATATAACATAGATAAAGTAGAAGGTCATTCAGGTGTAAATGCTACTGCATGTCCAGGAAGTAATTTCCCATTCAATGAAATAGCTAATGCATCAAATAATCATTCTAATAATGGAAATGATAAAATTAAATCAATTCAAAGCACACTAAATTCTCGTTATTCTAGTAATATAAATATTGATGGTATATTTGGTCCAGATACAAAAAAACTATTTATAAAAGGCCTTCAAACCGAATTTAATAATCAATTTAAATCTAATCTAGATGTTGATGGTATATTTGGTTCTAAAACAAAGAAGGCATGTCCAGTACTAAAAAAAAATGATTCTGGAAATATTACATATTTGGTTCAGGCTATGTTATTTATTAAAGGATACAATATTGAAGTAGATGGAATATATGGAGATAAAACTATAAAAGCAGTAAAATCTTTTCAAAAATCTAATAAACTAGCAGTTGATGGATTGTGCGGAAAAAATACATTTGAGAAGTTATTTAAATAAAAGAGCATAATTGCTCTTTTATTATTAATTACATTCATTTGATTCATTCAATAATTTTTCTAAAGAAACTATATTATAACCTTTTGATAATATATAATTGATTGATACTTTTATTTCATCTAATTTATCATCATTTATTGCAAATATAGCACCATTATTTAAATTAGATTTTATGTATTTATATATTCCATCTTTAATAACATTTGATTTAATTGTAACCATTCCATAATCACTACATAATTTTAAAGTTTCGTTATTTTTATCATTTACAAAACAATATTTTGATTCGTTAGTTCCATTCATGCTTATCAAGTTATTATGATAGAGCATATAGTCATCATCATATTTATCATTTATTCCCATATAGTATATATTACTATTTTCTGATAAAAATTTAACTGTAATTAAATTTTTTTCTAGATATTCTCCATCTATAAAGAAATTAGCAATTATTTTTTTATTGTTTAAAAAATCAACTAATTCATTATTTATATTATCATGAACAAAAAATATGATGCTAATATTCTTTTCTTTTTTATTTCCACCTATAACATATTTGTTAGATATATCATCATTACTAGTTATTTCCTTCATAACTATTAGTTCTTCTTTAAATTCCCCTACACTTTTCATTTTATTATAACTTGCTAATGAATCAACTTCACATCCATTTTTACCTGTTATATATTCATCATTCTTTATAGTTGGATCAATAGATGATACTTTTCTCCCATATTTATAATCATTTATTTGGACCATTATAGGATCTTTATTTCTAGCAATTTTCGTAACTTTTTCTGTATAAAAAAAACTAAATCCCGCAAGTAATAATACCATACATACTTTAAATATTCTATTAAGCATAATTATCACCTAATAAATTATATGAACATTAAAAAAAATGATTACTCTAATCATTTTTTTAAACTATTTTCTTGTTCTTTAGTAAGGTCACTTACTTTAATGTATACTATTTGATTGTCTACATAGCTATTTTGTGGTAAAGTACTATCACTAATTATGCCTGCATATGGTACACATACTTCGCCATCAATACATTTTGCATATTTATATATTGAATTATCGAAACTAAATGACTCTTTATATTCTATTAATCTTTCCTCGTATTTTAATGCATTATTTTTAAATTCTTTATAATAATTATCATCATTAGTTTCTTTATAATCATAATAAGATCTCATAACTGGATTATAATATGACTCTTGCATAGCATTTATCCAATTTTGTGCAACATCCTGATATCCATAATTTACATATTCATTAAAATCTGAAAAAGAACTATTAACGTACTCAATTATAACTTCATCAGGAGCATTATATAATCCTTCAGTTGGTGTAATAGTATCATATATTGAGGAAGTTTTATCACTATTTTTTGATAATTCCTTTTGTATCCCTGCCCCCATTATTCCGGAAGCAATCATACTTGCTGATAGAGATATCGTTAGTAGTGTCTTTTTTATTTTCTTTAACTTTAAACTTCCTAATGCAAATTTAACGGATTTTTGCATATTAATTTTTGATTCTATATTTCTATTTTCTCTTTTTATTTCTTCTTGTAATTCATCAGTTAAGTAAAGAGTGTCCAATTTTTCCAAAATTTGCATTTTTTTCTTATTTAATTGTTCATTAACTTTATCCATTATTGTACCTCCTAGTTTTCATTATAAGCCTTCATTATTTTATTATGTATTCCTGGTTCAACATAGTCTATTGCATTTATTGTTATTTCTAATGCTTTTTTATATTCACCTTTATAAAATAATTTTTCAGCAATACTAAGGCCTTCATTGACTTTTTCTTTATAACTTCTATATCTGTTACCATATACCATAGTTTCTTCTAACATTACTATAGTCTTTAGTAAACTATTAGTCGTATTAAATACTTTAAAAACTAAATCTCTTGCTGTATCAACTCTTATATTTAAAATTTCAATGTTGATAGGTTTTTTGTTTAGTTCTTTTTGAATTTCTTTTATAGCGTCTGATGCATCTTGTAATTCTATAAAATAATTATCTGGTATAACAGGTATATTATATAATCTTATCCTATTTTTTGCTTTTTTTAATAAATTTTTAATATTATCTAATTGTTCCCTTGCTCTTATCTCATCATCTTTCATACTTCCTATAGTTTTTAAATCATAATTCAAAGATTCCTCTAACTTCGAAATCTTTATAATAAGTACATCTAATTCTTTTACCATTTTTGAATATGGAAATGTATGATTTTTATTACAATCCATTAAATTATTATACGTATCTTTTATCTTTTTTGTTTCATCATTTATAATATTTAATCTTTTTACATCATCTTCTGATAAATCGTAAGTAGATGCGAGTGAGTCAAGTTGACCCATTAAATTACTTATTATCTTATTTGTTCTAACTAATTTATTTTTAAAAGATTTAACATTTGACTCAAAGGTACTTTTGCATAATTTTTCATATTCAAAATCGTTATATAATGAATCATAATAATTAACTATTGTTTTAAGTTCAAACACAACATCTTCTAAATTTAAGACTTTTACCCTATCAAGCACATCTTTTACTCTTTTTTCAGTTTCTTTTATATTATATTCTACATTTAAATAATCAAGTTGATATAATTCTCTGGTCATTTTTATATATAAATTAGAAATATCTGATATTTTACTTGGTATTAATTCATTACACATAATTAATATCGCAGGTACCTCTTTTATCACATATTCTATATGATCAACCATTTCGCTAATACCTTTTACAATATAGTTTATCTCATCATAATCTTTCTTTTCCATTACAATTTCAAATTCTTGAAATCTTTTTTCTATGTTTTCAAATTGTAATTCTATTTGATTATTTACAGGTTTATAATATGCACTATTTTTCTCGTAATCTTGTTTTATGTTTCTATATTTGTTCTTTAACTTAACTATTTGATTTCTATTTTTTTCTTCACTTAAAGTTATTTCTTTTATTTCAGAAAGAAGTTTATTTGTTTTTTCTCTTAGTTTATATATTTTAAGTTCTATGTCTGCAAGTAATGGATTTAATCTTTTATAATCTTTACTTGCAATTAATTCATCTGATTCAATAAGCATATCTGTTATCTTAGGAAGATATACATTTCTTATATCATCAAATTTATGTTGCCAATTATCATATTTATATTTTAACTTTTCATCTCTAACTAATGCTTCAACCTTAGATAACTCATTTAATATAGGAGCATTAATAATAAGATTTTTCTCTTTTTCAAGTTCATTAATAGATTCTTTTAGTTTTTTACTTTGTTTAGAATTTCTAATAATATATATCACAATTAAAATGATTATAGTTATCATATAAATTGTAAATACTAAAAGTGCATTATTCACTATATCACCTCTATTATATATTCATTTTATCATAAAATCTCTTATTTTTAAACTTATTTCTACACTATTTTTATTTTTATAAAAAACTTGTTATCTTATGCATTAAGAAAATAACTATATTATTTAATACATTTTGTTTAACCTAAGATTGCTAGTTAAACTTAAGATAAAATTTTTACTTGATAATTATAATCTAAAATTATACTGCTTGAATTAAAAATTAAGTTATGATATAATACATTTTCGTTAGAAGGGCGATGTTATAATGAAAGAAATAAATGATAACAAAAATGAAATTTTAGATGAATTAGATAAAGTTATAAAAGAGAATAAAGAAACAAAAGATTTAGAAAAATATGTAGAGGCTAGAGAAGTTCTTAAGAAAAAGGTAAAACTGAAAAAAGGGATATCTAATATTATAGAATCAGTTACACCTCTTTCTCATATATTTGTAGCGGCTACTTTTGCCTTTTTGTATCCATACAAAAGGGATGAAGACTTCTATAAAAGAGAATACTTAAAAATGAAGACAGTTATTGACAATACAGGTGTTATAGAAGTTGAAAATCAATTTGATGAATTTAATCAAAATGATAATATTCTTTATTATTATGGAAAATGGGAAAAAAGTGATGATGGTAAATTTACAAGAGCAATCAAAGTGTACAATTTGAAATCAACTAAATATGGATTAAATAATATATTAAATGGCAAAGTAGAAAATCTAGATGAAGTCTTTGGAAATCCAATAAGTAACAAGATTCAGCAAAAAAGTACAATATCTATGGCAGAACTTGAGAAAGAACCATATTTAAAAGCTATATTATACAATGAAAGTACTAAAGAGTATGAAACAAGATTAATACCAGTAAAAAAGTTTTCTATAGATACTATTTTTACTTTACTTTCTTGTTTGTCAGTTGAAGCGTTTATGTATTTACTTATTAAACATGTAAAAGATATAGGTAAACCAACTAAAGAAGTAATAGATCAATACTATAATGAAGAACTTATTAATATAATTGATAAATGTAAAAAGGAAATAAAAGAAAAAAATAATCTAAATTCATGTGATTGTGATGAAGATATAATAAAACTACAAATGTTAAGAGAAAAGAACAACTAAATTATATCAATAAATTTTATTTGACAATATAGTTAACCTATGTTATCATATTGGACATTAATTTCTAGGAGGGGATTTTAAATGGAAAGAGATACAAACTTTGAAAGTATCAGAACAGAGATAATAAAGATATCACTTTTATATTCGGAATTAAATGGATTCTTATTTACTAGTTCCAAACTATTAAATGATCTACTTAAATCTGGAAAAGTATCAAAAAGGATGTATAGGGAAATATATTTTAAATATATTACTATTAACGATATAAATGTAAAAATGGCTTCCCTAATTGATAGATTAATTATGCAAGATTCAGATGATAATTATGAAATAATATTTGCTGAATTCTATAAGTGATATTAAGTCAAATTTATCAAAAATACATTCAATATATGTGGAGGTAGACTTTGATGGAATATTGCCTAAATTAAGGGATGAATATAATAATTTAATAAAAGGAATAAATTCTATATTACCTAATACAGAGGAAAAAATACCACTTGTTTATTCATACGAAAATGAAAATGATGCAATAAAATCTACCATTTAGTAAACAAAAATATTGATGTTAATTTCAATATTTTTTAATGTAAAATAATTTTATATTCTTTATATTGTATTGACTATTTAATATTTTATGTTATAATACTTATGCAAACATTTTGTAGCATTTTTTGAAGTATTTAATGTGTTATTTACGAGTAAGTATTATTAGTATCATACCCTTTTTATGCTACGTATGAGAAAATATTAAAAAATAACACCCTATATACTGGCAAAAATATACTAAAGGTTTGAAATCTAGTAAAGGAGGAAAAGGAAAATGTCAAGATATACTGGACCTGCTAATAAGAAAAGTCGTAGAGTTTCATTTTCTACACTTGAAAATGGTAAAGATTTAGCTAAAAGACCGTATAAACCTGGTCAACATGGACAGGATAGAAAAGCAAAAGCTTCAAACTACTCTATCCAATTAAATGAAAAGCAAAAAGTTAAGTTCACTTATGGATTAAATGAAAAGCAATTCAGATTACTATTTGATAAAGCGGGAAAAATGCAAGGTATCCATGGTGAGAACTTCTTAAAGCTACTTGAAAGTAGATTAGATAACATAGTGTTTAGAATGGGGTTATCTAGAACAAGAAGAGGTGCTAGACAAATAGTTAACCATGGTCATATATTAGTAAATGGTAAAAAAGTTGATATACCATCATATATGGTAAAACCTGGAGATGTTATAAGTGTTAAAGAAGCATCTAAAGATCATAAGGCAATTAAAGAATCATTAGAAAACGTTAATAGTACTATAGAGTTTGTTAATTTTGATAAAAATAAACTCGAAG
>CAPQQE010000023.1:7168-10036 GCA_948687865.1 uncultured Bacilli bacterium | reverse complement strand
TATAAAAAATCCTTATGGATTTTTTATTATAACAAAAGAAATAGAATACTAAGTATTCTATTTTCTTTTTACTGATGATATGTAATTATTAACTTTCATTGCCCATGTGGTACTTTCTGCATATTTTTTATTCATTGCTTCTGGTGTTGTTAATCCATATGCATAATAATTATTTGCTAGATTATCTATAAATCCCCTTATTCCATCATCAAGTGTTGGATAAGATCTATATGATCCTCCATCACACGATGGAGATCCTTTTTGTCCTCCAACATTATTACATTTTTGCATTAAAGAACTACATTTCCAGTTACATCCTGTTTCTAAAAGCATTATACTGACTGCTAAATATGGATCTACTCCTTTTTCTAAAGAATAAGATGCAAATATATCACCTTTACCTGAGATCGTTGATTTAAGTGATCTATTTAGTTTATCAGTAAGTTCACTCATTGTCATACCATCATATACTATTACTCTTTTTGTTACATTTGTTTCCTTTTCTAATTCAACAATTACATCAAGATTATCTATTTTTTCCTCTTTAATCATATTAACAGAAGAAAAAAGTTTATTTAAATTTTCTTTATCAATATTTGATAAGAATGTTGAAAAAGCAAATAGTGTAAGCATTGAACATAAAAACACTGTTATTACTTTATCATTTATTAACCGAAATACATTCACTTTTTTCACCTCATTTGTTTTTAGTGAAGCATATTTATGATATCATATTTCTTAGTCATAGTCAAATTTCTATTTTAGTTTAATTATAAACATCATACACAAAATGATTAATGTTAATACTATCATACCTATTATAATTATGTTTGAGATTTTTTTAATATTTAGACTAGTTTCTAAATCATTTTTTTCACTTATTTTTATATTTACATTATTATTAGTTATACTAGTTAATTTTATATATTCACTATCTATATAATCTAAATCTGAATTTGTTTTAAGTAATATCAAAGGATTTTCACAATTTTTTTCATAAATATTAACTGCTTTTCTTATTTTGTCTGCATTATTAATGTCAGATATCTTTATACATGATATAGATCCTTTAAATATTTCAAACCAATTTTCCAGGCTTTCTCTTCCTTCATTTACATCGATATTATCAATATTTAACGATAAATTAATATATTTTTTTGCCATGTCTTCCTTAAATCCAAAATCTTTTATTAACATCTTTCTTGAATAAATAATTATATCTGTTATCTGTGTTATGTTACTACCAAACATTGGATTTTTAACTTTCGTAGATAAATTATCAATTAATACTTCTATCTTGTTTGATGCAAGTGTCGCAATAGATGTGACAATATTTAAAAAATATTTTTTTTGTTCATCTAATGTCGACCATTCAAATAAATCTAATGAAAGATTAGAAGCATTTATAGTAACCATTTTAATATCATTTTCTACTAGAACCCTAACTAATTCATTTATAGTTTTCAAATTATCTAAATCTGGATTAATTGATGGTAAATGAAATAAAACAGAACCTTTATATACTTTTTTAATATTTTTTATATCACAATCTTTTTTATCTGATCTAAGTAATAACTCTGTAATACCAACATTTAATTGTAATGATTTTTTACATCTTTCAATTTGGTTTCCTTGAATCAAATATCCTGCATTATAAAATATTCCTATATTTTCTAACCCCATTAAATTCAACTCCAATCGCTACTATGATAATTATAACCTAATTTTTTTGATTATAGAATACCTATTTTAAATTTTGATGTAAAAAAATAACGACTAATCGTTATTTTCTTCTAATTTAGCTAGTACTTCCTTACATACATTGGCTGCTTGTTTTTTCACTTCCATTGCTGCTTTTTCTAATACAGGAGTTCCTTTTTCTTTTGCATATTCAACTAATTCTTCTGTTTTCTTCTTTAATTGTTTAATCTTTTTTTCTGCAATCTTTTTAACTTTTTCTTTATCTAAAGATTCTATTTCATTTTTTATTTCTTCAATTTTATTTTCCAAGTTTTCCTTAACTTCAGCTACATCAACCTCTTTGGCCTTATTTATAAATTTGGTAATTCTATCCCCTAAATCACTTCTTAATTCAGAACCTTTCTTTGGCGCAAACAAAAGTGCTAACCCTGCTCCTAGACCTGCACCTAAAATTAATTTTCCTGTTCCTTTTTTACTCATTTTATTCCTCCTCCTTTTTATTTTTCCTGGAATTAAATATTTTATTAAAAAAATTAACAATTGTGTCTATAAATTTATCTCCTATTATAGAAAATCCATTACTAAACCTATCTACAACAGAAAATACCCCATTTAATGACTGTACCTTATCATCAACATTATCAACAATAATCTTTACTTTATCCATAGTTTTTATGAGTTTATATACTAAAATAATTAATAATACTATCAGTACTATTAATAGTATATAAATAATTATAGGCAAAAATGCATCCAAATTTTCTAACATATTTATTCTGCCTCCTCTTCATCTTCTTCCAAACTATACATATTATCTATTAAATTAAATAAATCTTGTTCCTTTGTTTCAGATAAAATCTTATCCTCTTCATTTGATTCATAGGCATCTAAATTATCATTATCTTTAATATCCTCTTCAAAATCATCATTATAAACTATCTTTAATTCATCATCTGTATTAGACTCATCTTTATCATTTTCTAAATTAAAAAATATCCCCTTATTATCATTTTCGTCTTCATCACTATTTTTTACTTGATTATATGCTTTTTTCATAACTGTATCATAATCCAATTTCTTAGATATATTATTATCAGCATTAGAATTTATAGTAATATCTTTTTGTTGATAATTTTTATTTAATACTCCATATATCGGAGATATAAT
>CAPQQE010000023.1:2497-7158 GCA_948687865.1 uncultured Bacilli bacterium | reverse complement strand
GTTGGTTTTTATTTTTTTGTTTCTTCAGTAGATATTATCTTTTCAGTCGGATATGTCCTTTTTTGATATGCAGAGGTAGGACGATAAGTATTTATCCTAACATCTTCTTGAGGAGTTTTATTAACACTTTCTTTAGTTATTTTAGTATTTCCATATATTGTATCGTCTATATCCATTGGAAAATTAAATGTTCTCTCTGATCTAAATAGTTCTCTTTCAGATACATCATTTTTTTCCAATTTATCATCTTTTTTATTTTTCTTACTTCTTCTTTTCTTGTATATTCTATAGTATGTTTTGTTTTTTTCTCTTCTTTTATAGGTTCAAAATCTTCTATTTCTTCCTCATCTTCTTCGTAAAAAAAATTTTTTATTTTATCAAACATTCCCATATTTATCCTCCTACTCATTTTCAGAAATAATCTCATCCTTCTCTATCAAATTTTCTAAAGCAGAATTATCTCCTTTATAAGTGTCATACTCATTGACCCAATCTAAAAAATTTCCTTCATTTTTCTTTTTTATTTTAAATATATTGTAAGTCTCATTTTGACCTAAGTCATATTTGCCACTACCTAATATTGATTCTATAGTATTGTCATTGTATTTTATACTATTTAAAACATAAGAAATACTTGATATAGAATCAACTAAATCATATTTCGATACATATGCTTCTATTTTTGCATAATTGAACATCATTTCTATATAATATTTGCCATTGACTTCATTTACTTCTAAATATCCATCTTTTGAATTATAATGTAATTTTTTTGATATATATGCATTTTTATCTTCCTTATAATCACTTTCCAATTTATGATAATAACTAACTATATCGGTATATAAATAAAATACATTCCCATTTGAATATAATTCTTGATTAAAATCCTTAATATCTCTAATAGACATATGATTAGGTAAATAATACTTATAACCAATTGCGTCCTGATTATAATTAGTATTCTTAATTTTTAAAATTATATTAATATTTTTTTCTATATCAGTATTACTTATATTTTCAATTTTACAACCAGTAAATGCAAATAAGCATATTAAAATTATTAATATTTTCTTTATGTTCATATCACACCTACTCTATCACGTTTCATTATATCAAA
Organism: uncultured Bacilli bacterium; assembly: GCA_948687865.1. The sequence goes on along the minus strand of CAPQQE010000023.1, from coordinate 6,038 downwards.
AAAATAAGTATTAATAAAGTTTTTTTTCAAATAATGACAAAAAAATATCAAGTAAAAATAAAATAATTAAGATAATCTCTTAATTATATGTTAGCTGCATTGAATTCTAATTTTATTTTATCTGCAACTGTAACAATAAACTCACTATTTGTAGGCTTAGCTTTGTCATAATCTACACTATGACCAAACACTTCCTCCATTAATTCTAAATTACCTCTATTCCAACTAACTTCAATTGCATGTCTAATTGCTCTTTCTACTCTTGAAACAGATGTATTAAATCTACTTGCTATTTCAGGATATAACTCCTTTGTAATTCCACCTACTATATCTGGATTATTATATAATAGTAATATTCCTTCTCTTATATATTGATAACCTTTTATATGTGATGGAACACCTAATTCATGTAATAATTTAGTTACTGATATTTTTAATTCATTATCAACTAAATTTTGACTTTTCTTAACCTCCACTTGATTTGTTGCTTGTAAAACCCTTTGTTCCAAATCATTTAAATCAAATGGTTTTAATAGAAAATATTTTATGTTATATGATCAGCATTAAATGATGTTATTACTATTATATTTGGATTTATTCCTTCTTTTGAAAGCTCATCCAGTAAATATAAACCATCTTTATTAGGCATAATTAAATCTAATAATACTAAATCTATTTCATTAATATGATCCTTTATTAATTTCAAGCCCTCTTCACCATCATGTGCTTCATATAATACTTCCATTGTACTACTACTATTTGCATGTTCTCTTATCATATGTATTAAACTTAAATTGTCATCTACAACTAGTAATCTTTGTTTTTTCATGTCTTATTCCCTTCTTTCTTTTTTAAGTACCATTAAATTATACAACAATTTTTTTATGATTACTAGTGAATATATTAAGAACTTTTGTCTAGTTTTGTCGAATTTCATATATTTATAGTATTAATCCTTATATTTATTAAAAAATATGTATGTAAAGTACTTAACACTTTTTTCATTTTTATGTGTTTTTTATACAAAATTAGATAAATAATTAAAAAAGCCAATAAATTTAAATATTACTTAAACATTATTGGTTTGATATTTTTTCATATTTTCTCTTAGCTATTGATTTTTTTATTTTATGAAATAAATTCTTATTGTTCTTTTTATAATTTGTTATTGCAGTCTCATAAACTTTTAAGACCTTTAATGCAAAATATTCTGATGAAAATTCTGATGAAAATAACCTAGATTGCTTTGATAGTCTGTTTTGTAGTTCCTTACTTTCATATATTTTAGATATAGAATCTATGTATTCTTCATCATTTTCAAATAAATATCCATTGAAATCATTTATGACACTATTTAAAAAACTCTCATCCTTAACTGCTACAACAGGTAGTGATGCAGATATTGCTTCTAAAACTGTTAATCCTTGTGTTTCTGTTTTAGAGGCAGTTACAAATATATTACCTAATTGATAATATTTTGCCACATCATCCAATAACACCTTATCAGTAAATATAACATTTTTTTCTATATTTAATGATTTTGAATAATCTTTTAAAAATTCAATATCAGGTCCCCCACCAACTATTAAAAGTTTTATATTTGGATACTTATTTAATAATTCTTTATGATTTTTTATAATAAAATCTACACTCTTTTCTTTTGCTAATCTAGATACTGTTATAATAACAAAATCCTTTTTTCTTAAGCCCAATCTCTTTCTTAAATTATTAATATCTGATGGATTAAACCTTTCATTATAGAATTTTTCAGTTTCTATTCCTGTTGGAACTATATGAATATTTTTGGTTATTTTATATTTATCTTTAAATATATTATATATTTTAGTTGATGGTACTATTAACTCAGTAACGGTTTTATCTTCAAAAAATAGAACTAAGTATTTTAATATTTTTTTCAATATATCATCTAATATTTTTTTATTCTTAGTTATATAGTGGGTATAATCTTCCCAATTTGTATGATATGTATGAACAAGTGGTATTGATAATTGTTCTGAGACTACTCTAGCAAATAATCCTATTGTAAATTCAACATTAGAGTGTATAACATCCAATTTCATTTTTTTTACCATATTAACTGCTTTAATTGGATATACACTAGTAATTTTATAATCGTAACAATTTGGTAATTGAACCGCAGGTATTCTTAATATATGATTATCTTTTTCTAAAGTATATTTTAATTTTTCATAACTCACTGTAATTATAAATACCTCATGACCTAATTTTTCAAGTGCATGTTCAAGCATCAAAATACTAGTTGATACACCATTAACATGTGGATAATATGTATCTGTAAATATTCCTATTCTCATTACTCTGCCCCCCCTTTCTTATTTTTTATAAATAAGAGTGATAATGCACCTAATACCATTGGTAAATAATACGTTATAAGTCTCCATAGGATCATACACGCTGATATTGTAATTTTGGATGAAAACCCTCTAAAAAATTCCATAAATGCATATTCTAAGCCACCTGTCCCTCCTGGTATTGGTACAAAAGATCCGATAAAATATACATAAGATGTACATACAATAGATTCTAATAGATTTAAAATATTAAAATTATTCATACTATAAAATATAAATAATGGTATCATATAAAATATTATTAACCCTAGAGTATTATATAATATTGATTCTAATAATAATTTTTTATTTTTTCTAAAGTACATACTACTATTATAAAATTCATCTATTTTAGTAGATATTTTTTCCCTTAATAAATCCTTATTTCTTATAAATTTAAATCTAAATATAAAATCAAATATTTTGTTAAATACTTTTGTATTAAAGTTTTTAGCTCTACCAAGTAAAAATAATATTAATAATACAAATATGTTTATAATATAACCTACTAATACAACATTTTTAAGTAGGCTAGTGGATGGGATTATATGGAATATAGAATTTATTATTACCGAAAAAGTCCCCATTATTATAAGTGATAATTGATATGTAAAAAAGTTCTGTAATAATGCATTACCAGAATCTGTTACTTTTATTCCTTGTTTTTTTAACAAATACATTTGAAAGGGTTGTCCACCTGAAGAAAATGGGGTAATTGCGTTAAAAAATAATGCACTACACATAATTATAAATGTATCTTTAAATTTATAATCCTCTTTTATTTGTTTTAAATATAAATGCATTGATAAAGATTGAAAAATAACATAAATTAACATTAATACCATTGCAATAAATAAAAAACCTATATTTGCATTTTTTATAGCCTTTGATATATTTAAAAAATCATCTTTCATAACAAGATACATTATTAATATTGATACACAAATTAATATTATAATATTTGATTTATATTTTTTCATATCATTCTCCTATATTTTGAAAACCTTTTAACTCTTTTCCCTCTAAAAATTTTAGTGATGAACCCCCACCAGTTGAGATATGATAAAAAGAATCTCCATATCCAAAGTTCATTGCTGCTGAAGCAGAATCTCCACCACCAATTATAACTTTTGCTGGACTATTTTTAAGTACTTCAAATAAACTTTTGG
>CAPQQE010000023.1:1489-2487 GCA_948687865.1 uncultured Bacilli bacterium | reverse complement strand
TTCAAATGCTCCTGCTGGGCCATTTAAAAATACTGTTTCAGCATTTATTAATATTTTTTTAATATTTTCTATTGTTTTTTCTCCTATATCAAATGCTATATCATTAATAGATATATTAGTAATATCCTTCTTTTCTTTAAACTTACTATCTATGTTATCTGATACGTATACATCTATTGGTAATACTATTTTTGAATTATACCTTTTTAATAACTTTTTACAATATTCTATACTATCTTCATCAACTAAGGATTTCCCAACATTTATATTATTTGCCTTTAGAAATGTAAATGCCATAGCACCCACTATTATAATTTTATCTACTTTATCTATAAGATTCGAAATTATACCTATTTTATCTGATACTTTTGCACCACCTAATATAATAATAAATGGTTTTTTTGGATTATATAACAACTCATTTAGCTTATCTATTTCCTCTTTTACTAAAAATCCAATACAACTTGGAAGTAACTTAGAAATACCAACGATTGATGAAGATTCTCTATGTGAAACCCCAAATGCATCATTTACAAATATATCTGCAAAACTAGCATAAAACCTCGAAAGTTCTTCATCATTATTACTTTCCTTTTTATTATCAAGATCAAAAAATCTTACATTTTCTAACATTACAATTTTATTATTATTAATTTTTTCATTTATATTTTCTTCATATGTGCAAAAGCATATATCCTTACCTAATAATTCTGATAATCTATCACAAACAATCTTAAGGGAATTTTTCTTCTTATCCTCTATACTTTTTATTCTTCCCAAATGAGATAATATTATTACTCTATCAGCATTATTTAATGCATATTTAATTGTCTTAACACTTCTTTTTATTCTGGTATCATCTTCTAGTATACCACCCTTAATAGGTACATTTAAATCACACCTAATTATTACCCTCTTTCCACTTAAATCCATTTTATCTATTGTAATCATATTCATACCTTCTTATACTTTGATTATACCATACTAATATTAGAAAA
>CAPQQE010000023.1:0-1479 GCA_948687865.1 uncultured Bacilli bacterium | reverse complement strand
GTTACAAACGGCAGTTCTACCATTTGATGATTTTGCGATTATTTGTGTAGTTCCTCTTGTTCTTGCGGTTACAACTCCGCTTTCTGATACTGTAGCTACACTAGGATTTGATGAATTAAATGTAACTGTCTTATCAGTAGCATTACTTGGATTAATTGTTAATGTTAAGGAAATTGTTGATCCAACATTCATGTTTTTATTATTTGGGGTTAATCCAATACTACTTACTGATACTTTAGTACTTGTATTAGGCATATTACTAGAACAATTCTTAACAGTAAATTGTTTTTCCACTGACACATTATTTCCAGCTCTATCTGATACACTATAACGTAATTTATAAACCCCAGGTGTATTAATAACTCCTGTATTTCCTGATATGCTTACTCTTGATGTTATATTTCCATCCACGTTATCTCTAGCGACAAAACCATATGGACCATTTTGACTAATATTTACACTATTACCTGAACATATTGTTTGATATAAGCTGTTATCATTAAATGTTATTATTGGTGCGATTGTATCTTTTACTATTACAGGTGGATTATCGTTATTATTGTTATTATTATTGTTATTGTTTTCACTTGATGGTTTTTCTTCAGGTTTTTCTTCATCTTTCTTTTCTTCTACTATTATTTTCCTACTTACACTTGCTTTATTATTTGATGAATCTTTAACAGTATATTTTATAGTATATTCACCTTTTTTAGATGTATCTACTTTACCTGTTATCTTTATTTTTGATGTAATATCGCCATCTACATTGTCCATAGCAATAGCGCCTTGCTCTTCGTATTTATCACCTATTTTTAATGTTACTATCTTATCACCAAATAATTCAATGCTTGGCTTTTCTGTATCATCTTCACTTTGAGTTTTATCATCATTTTTTGTATTATTACTCAATTTTTTGCCATAGTCTTTTGTAGTATAAATTTTTTTACAAGTTATATATGCATTATACCTTATATTATTACTTATCTTTTTTTCATCTTTTTTATTTTTTGTTTGATTATCTTCCTTTACTTCCTCTAAAATATCGTCATTGGTGTTTTCTTCTATTTTAACATTCTCATCCTTTAAAGCTTCTGCAACTACATATCCCTTGCAATCAGACGCTCTTTTATTTATAACTAATTTTTGTTTTAAAATATCGGTGATATTTATCTCTCTCCATTCACCTTCCATTAAAGTTATTTTTTCTTTCAATAAATAATTAGGAGCCGCATATTCTAATGAATTTTCAAACTTAATATAATCTTTTTTTAATATATTTCTGCGAATAAAAATTCCACTAATTACTCCTATTGTTACTAATACTATACAAATTATAGCTATTATTTTTCCTTTAGTTAACCATTTTGTTTCTTCCATAATTAATCTCCTCACATTTGTATAATTATATCATATATATAAAAAATAAGTAACCTTTTTTACTTATTTTAATACTCACTATAATTAGTAGTCATGTACTTA
>CAPQQE010000022.1 GCA_948687865.1 uncultured Bacilli bacterium | reverse complement strand
AGTCCGATCATCGGCTTGCTTCTAAATGAAGCATTTTAACAGAATATCGCGGGGTGGAGCAGTTGGTAGCTCGTCGGGCTCATAACCCGAAGGTCGTAGGTTCGAGTCCTACCCCCGCAACCACTGAAAAGTCCCATTTTCGTTGAAAAATAGGGACTTTTATAAATTTTGAAGTAATCCATTTAAGTACATTAAAAACCGTTAAAAATCATTAAAATTTGTTTCATAAAGGGAAAATAAAGGGAAAGAAATAATATTAAAGTGAAGTGAAATATACTAAGTAATCTCAAGGCATTTGGGATTATTTTTTTTGGAGGTTTTATATGTATAAAGGGAAAATTGATAAATTAATTAATGAAATAAATAAAATTGCAAGATTAAAAAGAATATCATATAAATTAGAAAATATATATGAAGAATATGATGAATATATTGAGGATTATTACTTTATGGAATGGCTTAGAATGTCGCAAGATGGAATAACACAAATAGAAGAATTAAATAATATGCTAGAGTTATTTGAACAAATATTAGAAGAATTAGAAATTGCAATATATAATGCTGAAGATAAAGTTGATATTATATGTAATTCAATATTAGCATATAATAAGAAAGAATTAGGAGACTATATGAATGACTTTGAGCTATATAATGACAATTACATAAAAGATACAATAATGAATTTTATTGAAAATAATATGTATGAGATAGATGAAGATTACCTATTTCTTGAACTAGAAAAGTTACTAGAAGGAGGAATAGGGCAATATGAATAAAACTGATTACAAAAAGATAGAGTATTATTTATATAACTATAGTAATATAGATAAACTAATTGATGAGATAAAAGATGGCTTGATAAATAGTGTTAATATAAGTGGGAGTGCATGGAGAAAAGGAATAACAGTATGCAATAATACTTTAGAAAATCAAGTTATTAAGATAATAGAAAATAAAAAAATACTAGAATTTAAGAGATGGCAAGTACTTATAAAAAAGGTACTTGCTTTTTTGCTACAAAAATATCCGAAATATTATGATTTTATAAATCTAAAATATTTTAAAAAGCAATCTAAAGATGAGATTGAGGAAACTCTTAAATTCGATTTTAAGAAACAAAAAATAATAAAAGACAAGTTAATTGAGTTCGTGTATAAAAATGCGAAAATGAGAAATTTGGTTTAAATATGGAGGTAATAAAAATGTTTTGGATAGGATTAATTATAGGACTAATAGTAGGAGCAAATATAAGCTTGATATTATATGCTTGTATAATTGCAGGAAAGGAAAGTGATAGCCATTGTGAAAGATGAAGAGATACAAAGAATAGGATATTATGCAGTAATACCTGCTACTGTTCTATTTAATGAACGATTAAAACCTAATGAAAAATTGCTTTATGCTCTTATAACAGCTTTATCAAATAAAGAAGGCTATTGTTATGCTTCTAATAAATATTTAGGAGAAAAGTTAGGAGTAGATCCTGTAACAGTTTCAAGATGGATAACTGATTTAAGAAGGAACAATTATGTTTTTGTAGATATAATGAGAAACGAGAAAAAAGAGATAATTTGTAGGAGAATATTTCCAAATGATGTACCCTATAGACTAAATAATCAATACCCCTATATACTAAAAAATCAAGAGGGTATTGATGAAAAAGTCAAAGATAATAATATAATAGATAATAATATAAATACACACACAGTCAGCAAAGAAAAATTTAATGAAAATGTATTTCTTTATGATTATGAATATAAAAAATTACTAGAAGAATACGGAGAAAACAAAACCAAAAAATGTATTGAAGAATTATCTTTATATAAGAAATCAAAGGGAGTAGAGTATGAGAGCGATTATGCAACAATAAAAAGATGGGTAATTATAAGAGTGGAAGAATTGGAGGCAAGAAAAGATAAAAAAGCTACTAAAAATAAAAACTTTAATAATTATGAACAAAGAGAATATCCTAAAGAATTTTTAGATAGTTTATATGAAAATAATAATTTTACTTCAGCAAATACTGAAGAAGATGAAATGGATTTAGATATGTAACACAACTAAAGAGTTGTGATTTTTTTATTTTAGGAGGTACAAAGTGGTTACTAAAAAGGTAAAAAAGATTATTAGAAAAAAATTATATGAATACCCAATATATGATAGATTAATAAATGAGTTAGAGCTTGAAAAAGAGACAATAATCGGAAGAGATATTAATTCCTCAATAAGAAGTAAAAACAAAATTAGTAGAGCAGTAGAATCACAAGGTATAAAAAATATCAACATAGATTGCAAAATAAATGAATATAAAAAATGGAAAGAGTTAATAGATAATGTGCTTCAAGATTTTAGAAAATGCGATAAAACTAAACTAAAAATAGTTGAATACAAGTTTTTTGGTAATATTACTGAAGATATTATTGCAGATGAATTATATGTTTCAAAGTCGACAGTAAGAGCTTATATAAATGATATTTATTTTGAAATAGGAATAATTGCTACTTTGAATAATTTAATAGCTAAAAGTATACTCAATATTTGAAAATATGATATAATCGAAATACAAGATAGTAATTTGTAGATGAATATCTAAAATTTGAAAATATAAATAAATCTTTTTCAAATAAATACATTCCAAAATAATAAAATATAATTATAGAGAACATGTAATAATATGCAAAAGGAAAAATAAATGTGGTTTTAAAAGTATAGATACATTTTATGACCAAAATAGTGGACGGAATATATATAGTTTGATAAAATAAAAGAAAATAAATGAAAGAAAGGGATTATATGGAGAAGGTGCATTTATCTAAATCTACATACTGCAAAGCAAAACAATGCAATAAAATACTATGGTTAAATAAATACAAACCAGAATGTGCTGAAGAGACAGCAAGTGAGGCTGTTTTAGAGAATGGAACAGAAGTAGGTGAACTTGCAAGACAACTATTCGGGGAATATATCAATATTGAATATCAAAGTGATTTATCTAAAATGATAGAACAAACAAAACAATATATAGAAAAAAAGCCGAATATTATTACAGAAGCATCTTTTGATTATGACGAAAATTTTTGTAGTGTAGATATTTTAAAAAATGATGTAGATGGAATAGAAATATATGAAGTAAAAAGTTCAACTTCAATAAACGATATTTATTTGGATGACATTTCGTATCAAGTATATATACTTCTTAATTTAGGATATAAAGTGAAAAAAGCAAGTATAGTGTACATTAACAATCAATATGTAAGAAATGGAGAACTTGAATTAGACAAGTTGTTTAATATAGAAGATGTAACAGAAATTGTATTTTCTAAACAAGAAGAAATCAAAGATAAAATCAATGAAATTAATAAATATATGGAACAAGAAGACGAGCCAATACAAGATATTGGAAAACATTGTTTTAATCCATATAATTGTGAGTATTGGAATTATTGTACAAGGAAGTTACCAGAGAACAATGTGTTCAAAATTAGAAGAATGAGGAAAGACCAAAAATTTAATTTATATAACAAAGGTATTTATAAATTTAACGATTTATTAAATCAAGATATAGATTGGAAATTTAAGCAACAAGTAGAATTTGAAGAATTAAATAAAGAGCCTGTAATAGATAAAGAAAAAATTAGAGCTTTTATGAAGAATTTATACTATCCATTATACTTTTTGGACTTTGAAACATTCCAACAACCAATTCCAAAATATGATGGAATAAGACCTTATATGCAAATACCTTTTCAATATTCTTTGCATTATATAGAAAATGAAAAGGGAGAACTCAAACATAAAGAATTTCTAGCAGAAGCAGGAATTGATCCAAGAAGAAAACTAGCTGAGCAATTAGTAAAGGATATTCCAGAAAATGCTTGTGTATTAGCATATAATATGCAATTTGAAAAAATGGTAATAAAAAATCTAGCAGAATTATATGAAGATTTAAGAGAAGATTTATTAATAATACATAACAATATAAAAGACTTAATGATTCCTTTTGTAGATAGAATGTATTATTGTAAAGAGATGCAAGGTTCATATTCGATTAAATATGTTTTGCCAGCATTATTTCCAGATGATCCAGAACTTGATTATCATAATTTACCATTAGTACACAATGGTGGAGAGGCAATGAGTGTATTTGCAACACTTGAGCAAAAAACAAAAGAGGAACAAGAAAAAATAAGACAAGGACTTTTAGTTTATTGCAAATTAGATACTTATGCGATGGTTAAAATATGGGGAAAGTTACACGAAGTTATAGGAGGAAAATAAAATGAATATAAAAAATATAGAAGTTATTGATTCAAGGCAAGTAAAAAATTGTTGGTTAGTCCAAATGTTACCATTTACTTCTAAAGATAAAAATAATAAGAACTTAGTTAATGATTATCAAAATTTTTGCTTTAAGAACAAAATTTTTGGAATTGGATGGAGCAATGATTATGATGAAAAAAATAATAAAATGAAAAGGCTCGAAGATATTTTTGATGATGTAGAAATTAGCGATGGAGAATTGTCAGAGGAGTTAAGAAAAAAAGTTTTTGAAAAAATAAAAAAGTATAATATATTTGATAAAGTAGAATTTAAAGATAAATATATCCAAGATATTTATCAAAAAGTATATAACAAAATTACCCCTAAAGACGAAAATAAAGAAAATGAAATAGCTGATAGTGAAAACAATGGATTAAAAAGAGCAATTAACAGTTTTTTTAAAGTTGAAGAAGGTGATATAATCATAACTAGATTGAAAAATGGCATATATTTAATAGGACAAGTAAGAGATGGAAAAAAATTTTTTAAAAAAGAGAAAGAAGAAAAAGAAATATTGAAAGAATGCGAATCTAATGGATTTAGTTGGAGATGTGAGGTTGATGAATGGGTTCCATTGAAAAGAAATGAAATATTATCAGATATAATAGGTAGATTTTCTCAAAGAAATCAAAATACTATATCTAGTACAAATGATAAAATAAAATTATTAGCATTAAAGTTATATCAAGAAAAGAAAAAAAATAGAAAAAAACCAAATATAAAAATACCACCAATAGTATTAAATGAGAACAATTTTGGATGTTCATTGAATCCAGATGAATTAGAAGATTTAGTATATTTATACATTTTAGATAAGGAAAATAATAAAAATTTAGTTTTATTGCCATCACATTGTAAAATTAGTGAACCTATGTATGAATTTTATTTAAAAGATAAAAATAATGTTAATGAGAAAAATATAACTTGTCAAGTAAAAAATATATGTAAAATTGAGTATTCAGAATACTTAAAGCAAAAAGACTTATTTAAGAAAATATATCTTTTTTCAGGTATTAATGAATATGGTAATGAAGTTGAAGAAGATGCTAAAGTAGAAAAAATACAACAAAATGAATTATATGATTGTTTAATAGATAATATTAATTATTTCCCTTTTCTAAATAATAAGGAATATTATAGAACTGAATTTAAGAACAATAGCAATGAAGAGATAAACATTAAAGTTTCTCGATGTAATAGTAAATATAATGGTTGGTCAATGCATAAATACAATGAACATTTAAATGGAAAAAAGATATTTAAAGTGCATTTTTTTGATGATGACGGAAAAATTTTACATACCTCATTAAAAGAATACTCTTGTGCTAATGAAATTGAAATTGCAAAAAATAGAATAGATAGTATTGAGTTTTTTTACAAAGTTAATGGAGAAGAAGCCCATTTTTATTATAATAACGAATTTAAATGTTTTATTATTGAAAGTGCAGAGAATGAAATAACAAATATTATAGATGAAGTAAGACCTATAGTAGAAGAAATAATAGGAGTTTAACTTATGGACTTATACAAAAAATGAAATAGAAAACATTAGGGTATATAGTAATTACAATAAAAGAGGAAAAATAAATGAAGGATAAATTACATACAAATTTAGGAAATATAATTTATATTTATGATGTTCTAAAGAAGTATTCAGATGTGAATCATATTTTAAGTGTAAAAGATATTATAAAATATGTAAAAGAAGAATTTAATGAAGAAATAGAAGATAGAACGATAAGAAGAAATATAAGAGTGCTAATAGAGAAATTAGATATAGACATAGAAACATTTAAAGAAAATAGACAAGGTTACTATTTAAGAACAAAAGATTTTGAATTTAGTGAAATAAAAATGATGATAGATTTACTACATTATTCAAAATTTATGGAAGAGGCATTTTCAGTTGAAATAGCAGAAAAATTAAAAGGTTTATTAAGTATATATGAACAAGAAACAATTAACGAAACAGAAAACATAGAAGTATACAGCAAAAATATAAAGACAATAAACAAAGATGTATTAAATAACATAGAAGTATTATCAAATAGCATAAAATCTAAAACAAAAGTTGAATTTGAATATTATAAATATGATATCAATAAAAAATTAAAACTAGAAAAAACAAAAAGAGTAAGTCCATATGCTATTCTTTGCGAAAATGAATTTTATTACTTAATAGCATATAACGAAAAATTTAATGAATTATCATATTTTAGATTAGATAGAATTAAAAATATTAAATCAACTGAAATACCAAATGTTAAAACTAATCAATCAATTAAAGATTTTGTACAAAGTTCTGTATATATGTTTGGTGGAGAGAGAGCAGTAATAGAGTTAAAATGTGATATGTTAATATTAGATGCTGTAATAGAAAAATTCGGAACCAATATAGAAATTCAAAAAATAGATGATAATCATTTTAAAGTGAAATTATATGTTTGTCCTAAAGGACTAAAAATGTGGATTATGCAATATTTGAATTATGTGGAAGTTTTAGAACCAACATCAATTCGAGAAGAATTAAAAAATAATTTAAAAGAAATACTAAAAAGATATTAAATAGAATTAAATGTAACATAAATACATAATATGACCAATACATTTTACAATGAATAAAAAATCCTATATACTAATAATGTAGATAGGATTTTTTAAAATTGTGAAGGGAATTGGAATTAAAATGGAAAATTTAGAAAAACATAGTATAATAAAGAAAGAAGAAACTACAGAAGATATTTTAAAAAGTTTAGATAAGTGTTATGGTGTAACTTTTTTTAGAAATAAACTAAAAGAGTATGTAGAATATATTAGACTAAAAAAAGAAAATAAGATAAATATAGGAAATGATAATATTATACTGTTCTGTGATAACGATTCTAAAGATTATGAAAAAGAAGTTGAGATAATTAGTAAAATATTGATAAAAGAAGACATAATAAAAGATGATAAAATAACAATTATTACTGATTTATATACTTTAAAAAATACTGGATTTGAGAAAAATAAACTTTATATTATAGATGATGAAAATAAGATTGATAGAAAATTAGAATCAATCATTAAAAAGAATCCAAATTGCATATTTGTTGTTATAATAAAAGATTCAAAATTAATGTCAAAAAGAGATAAAGATAACACACTAGAAATGTTACAAAGAAACTTTTATTGGGAACTAAATATAATAGAGCCTACGCAAGAAGAAAAGATACAATATATAAACAATGTAGCAAAACAAAATGGTTTAAAAATAAATTTAGAAGATTGGATAATAAAATCTATTGCAAAAAATTCAATGATAGAATTGGATAAAACACTTATTAGAGCTTGTATTAAAGCCAATAAACGAGAATTAAAAGAAATAAATACAGATTGTTTTGATTTAGACGATATATTGTTTAAATGGGATAATCCTAAAACAGAAAAAAAATCCGAACATGGATTACGCCAATTAAATTCTTTAATTGGATTAAATGATGTAAAAGAACAAATAAAGAAAATATTAAGCTACGTTGAAGTAGATTTGGAACGAGGCGGGCAAGGAAGAACTATGCTACACATGTGTATGAGTGGAAATCCTGGTACAGGAAAATCTACTGTAGCAAGAATAATCGGCGATATATTTGCAGAAAATGAAATATTAAGCACTAAAAAAATTTTTGTAGAAGTTGGTCGAGAAGACTTAATTGGTGAATATGTAGGACATACAGCAGCAAAAACAAAAAAGGTTATTGAGCAAGCAATAGGTGGTGTATTGTTTATAGATGAAGCATATTCACTAATACAAGGCTCAGATGGACGAAGGAATGACTATGGCTATGAATGTATAGCAACATTAATAAAAGAAATGGAAAATCATAGAGAAGATTTGTGTGTTATATTAGCAGGTTATCCAGAAGAAATGGAAAGACTGATTAGTGCGAATTCAGGTTTCAAAAGCAGAATACAATTTTTTATAGATTTTCCAGATTATAATGTAGAAGAATTATATGAGATATTTTTAGAACAACTTAAAGAAGATTTTCTTAAATTAGAAAAAGGTTGTAAAGAAATTGTAACCCAGTATTTTGAAAACGAAGTAAAATTAAAAAAAGAAAATTTTGGAAATGGTCGTTTAGTAAGAAATCTAGTAGAAAAGATAAAATTTGAACAAGCTGTGCGAATCAAAGAAAAAGATAGTGATGATTTATATACAATAATACCACAAGACATAAAAAATGTGGTAGATAAAATTAAAACTGTAGAGAATAAAAAAAGAATAGGATTCGGTGGATAAAAAATAAAGAAGGGATGTATAGAAAATGAGTTATGTAATGCAAAAAATAAATCAAGATATATTGAAAAGTAAGAAGTTTGAACATTTAGCTTTATGGTTTTCAAACTTAGACACAGCAATCATAGAAAGAAAAGCAATCAGGAAATTTGAAATAGATACCATTTTGACAGGTGGTAGGTTTAATGAAAAGAGTGTATTAAAATTTAGATTAGAATTAAATAAAGAATATTGTGATAATAAGTTATTAGAATATGACTATGATCCAGAAGGCAGAATACCAATAAAAGAAAGAGAAACGATTACAAAATTAATAGATAATAAACAACATATATGCATTCAAGACCTATTTTTATTGGACCAAGATTTAAAGCAATATGATAAATATAATGTTTTTTACAAATATACAGATATAGGCACATCAAATACAGATGTGTATATTTGTAAAAGAATAACAGAAGATACGATTTATTTGATGATGGATATGCCCTTTGAAATAGCAATTATAGATTCAGAATTTGAACTTGCTTCTGATAAATATCTTCTAAAAAGAGAAAAAGAACAATCAAATAAAGTGGATTTCGCAAGAGAAAAGAAAGCAGTAGAAGAGTTTATGAAAGATAATAATGAAATGCTTGATTTTGACTCTTTTGCTAGCCCTAATTCAATCTATTTTTATAGCATATATTTTCCAGAAGATGAGTTAAATATTTTAAACAGAAATGGTTATATGACAATTGAAGAAACAATAGAAGCATTAAAAAAAGAACCCCCAATAAAATCTCAAAATCAATTTGGAGATATACCAATAATAATAGAAAAACATTATTTTTCTGATGAATATGCTTATTGTAAAGTGATATTTAATAGAAAATGGGAAGTTATTAATATTGAAACAAGTAGAAAGTAGTAGTGTAAAAGTTAGTATCAAAGTAATATAGAGAAAGAGAAAAATTACAATGGAAATAAAAGAAATTAGTGATATAAATAAATTTTTAGTAGAAATCTCAAACATAGACGAAAGTACAAAAAAGGCAGGTAGAGAAGAATTAGTTATATTAAATTTAAAGGATTATACAAAAGATGTAGCTTTGAATGCCATTTCTAATGTGTTACAAAAAATAAATAATCCAATTGCAATTTTTAGTTCAAGGGTAAATAAAAAACAAATTATAAATAAAATCTTATCTAATTATTCAAATATTGATTATAGAAAAATAGAAAGTGGGCAAATAAATAGTGAAGAATGGGAGAAACTTAAAAAAATAATAGAAACACTTTCAAAAAAAGAAATTTATATAGATGATACATTAGAAAACTCAATGCAAGAGATTGTTGCCAAAAGTAGAGATTTAAAAGAAAAGAAAGATATAAGAATTATAATATTGAATTAATATTGTTACTAATAGAATAAGTAAAGAAGGGAAAAATGATAAAATGAAGTTATATTTGTTACAAGTTGATATGTATGACTATGGTTCTAAACTTCTTGATGCAAACTCTTATTGTAATATATATAGTAGTTTTGCAAAAGCAAAAGAGCAAGGCATAAATAACTTAAAAGAAAGAATAAAACAAGTAGAACAAGAAGAAAACATGGCATTTGATGAAATGATAGAAAAAGAAAAACTAGATTATTTATTTACAATAACACGGGATAGATGATTTAGAATATGCAGAAAACTTTGATATTGATTATGATGCTTATCATAAAGAAGAATATAATAAATTAGAACCTACACATAAGGTATATCATTTAAATTATGAAGGAGATATTTTATATATGATGTATGAATATCGATATAAAAATAGTTTGACAGATACAAAACATAGTGTTGAATTATATCCAGAAGATTTAGAGGAAGAGGCAAGTGAAAAATTTAAAATTGGAGATATTGTAAAGTTAAAGCATAATTTAGAAGAAGGAGAAGGTTACATAGACGACAATACAGATAGAATATATGTTGTGAGATGGCTACCAAGAAAATTTAATGGAGAAAAATATTTTGAAAATAAATATGCTTTAATTTCATTCTATGAGATGAATAACAATCAGTGGGGAAATAAAGAATTGTTTACATTTGAATACCTTGAAAAAGACATAGAAAAATATAATGGAGTAATTGAAGAAGATTCAGAATATGATTTATTAAGTAGAATTGTAAAAGGAGATCTAGAAATACCAACAGAAAATTATTGGAATGAAATTAAAGTTGGAAAAACGCCATTAAATATAAAAACTTTCAGGGAAGCAACTCTAGATGATTGTGATAATTGGGGATGGTATTCTACAGTACTTACTGAACGTAGAACAGGATTAAAAACTAACATATATCCAGAAAAGAATAGATCTAAAAGTAGTAATGTCCGTGTTCATAATGATTTACCTAGAATTCGTGTTTCAAATACTAAAAATAAATATATAGATAGATTTAGCATTACATTAGAAGAAAATCCAAGAGTAATTATAGGAAAAAATAAGCTTTCAAAAGAAGATTTTGACCAAATATGTGATTTTGTAAGGAAAAATTTAGATATATTATTAAAACATTTTGAGCCAGATAATGAATTTGAAGATGATGATTTATGGAATGCCCTTAAAGAAAATGGTTCAATTATATGAATTGCTAGAAAAATACAAAATGAATAAAAATATCATTATTTTTAAAACAAGAGAATAAGCAGATAATTATTTAGAAATATTAAAGAATAAGTAAAACACAAATTACAAGCTGTAGATGGTAACTTAGTACAAATTTTATGTACTAGGTTATTTTTTAAAATTTTTTATAAAAAGGGTTTGGAATCTGATATATGCTCACTATATAATGATCGAAAATAAAGAAAGGGAGGAAAAAAGTTGGGAAATTTGAACGAAGAACTTTTAAATCAATATACATGTGAGTGGTCTGATTACTTCGCAGATTATTTTGAAAATCAAAGAGTAGGTAGAATAAGATTAAGAAATGAATATAAAGAAATAGAGAAGGCTATTTGTGAAATCAAAAATAAATATCCTAATGTAGTAACTTTATTAGAAGATGGAGAGAAAACTAAATTAAATGATGAAGAAGAAAATGCAATTATAGAAATACTAAAGTTACAAGAAGAGATTAATTTGATTGAATTAAAAGAGGCTTTTAAACTAGGATTTAAGGAAGCTTATATTTATTTTGAATCAATGGAACTGTTAAAAATATAGAAGGAGGAGACAAATGGGAGAAAGAATCAGATGTAAAAAATGTGGAGATATATTACAAAGTAAATATAGACATGATTTTCAAATGTGTAAATGTGGATCTTGCTATATAGATGGAGGAGATGATTATTGCAGAGTAGGAGGAGAAAAAGAAGATATAGAATGGATTGACAGAAACGATGGAAAACAGTTTAAATATTTATTTGATTATTGTGAAGAAATAATTAATAAAAAAATAATGTCTAATTGGTATACAAGAGGAAGATTAGAGAGAAAAACATTGAAGCTAGAAGATCAAGAAAATGAATTTTTATATTCAGAAGGAAAATATATTACTAAAATAAAAGAAATAGATTTGCCAAAAGATTATATTAAAATTAGAAGTAGAACAATATGGTATATGACAGGATTTGTAAAAACATCAGGAGTAAAAGATTTATATTATACATATTTAAAAGAAAATCATTTGTTTAAAGATGATTATCTATATATTTCCTATGATAAAAAAATAGAAAAAATTAAGGGGAAATATGGTAATGATGAAGTAAGGAATTTTGATTTTTTTATTTGTGGAGGAGATATTATAAAAGTTTTATTTGCAATAGAAAAGAATTCTGATATAGATACCATAGAGATAAGAAATAAAATTAAAGAAAAATTTGAATGGTGGAAGGAAAATGAACAAGAAGACTATAAAAGATCATTTGGTGGTAAAAAAATTGATGATATCTTTGAGTATTATGAGAAAATATTAAATAAGGAAGGAGTCTAATAATATGCTTTGGGATGATTTTAAGAAAAATTATAATAATTATATGGAACAACCAATAGAAAATCTTAGTATAGATGTTTTGAGAAATATGTATAAAGATTTAGTATATATTGCTACAGAAACTGCATTTGATGAAGTGAATCACGATACAGAGTTTTTACTAAGAACATTATTATTACAACATAGAATAAATTTTAATGAGGAAAGTAAGCAATATCAAAATTCTAATTGGGACAAGAGTTGTGAAATAAATGGAATAAAGTTTGAAAAAGAAAAAACTTATTTAATAAATGAAGATAGGGTTGATGAATATACTAAACAACTTGAATATCAACTAAAAGAAAAGGATAAAAAAATAACTGAATTAGAAAATATGCTAAAACCTGTATTAGATTTGAATATTCCAATAAATACATTGATAAATGAATTTGAACGATTAAATGAGTTGGAAGATAATATGGAGATATCAAAATTGAAATCTAAGGATAAAAAAGTTTAACAAAAATAGTACTATAAAAAGTACACACAAAAAAGAGTACAAAAAAAAGACCACCTTGAAAAGCTAAAAATAGGTGGTATAATATGTATAATGAAATACTTGTAGAGATGCAGAGAAAAACTTTGTATCTCTTTTCTTTTTGGGTTTGGAAAACCCGATATTGGTAAAGTATAATATAAATGAAAGAAGGTAGAAAACAATGATTTTTGGAAAATATGGGCAGATGATTTTAAGTAATATGGAGAAAAATTATCCATACAGAAAACAAGAATTAGAATTCACAGGAGAACTAAACACGAAAATATTTGAAAGAGAACAATATATTTTAAAATTAAAAGAAAAATTAGAAAAAGAAATAAAAATAGAATATAAAGAACCTAAAACAAGCGAAATGTATGTTATAGCAAAATATCAACAAATGATTGATGGATTAGTTGATGAAATTCTAATGAAGGAAGTTTTAGTAAAAATATAAGAGGAGAGTTAGTAAAGCATAAAATTACTAGCTCTTTTTTATATAAGGAAGGAGAGAAAATATGCTTAATATATGGGTTGGTAATTTAGGAAAATATAATGAAGGAGAATTAAAAGGAGGATGGCTAGAATTACCAAAAGAAAAAGAAGAAATTGATAAATTCTTAAAAGAAGTAGTTGGACTTAATGATGAATACGAAGAATATATGATAAATGATTTTGAAACAGATTTACCATATAAAGTTAATGAATATGAGAGCTTAATTTATTAGCAAAAGTATCAGAAAATATTTATAATATGGAAGCAATAGAAGGATATGCAAATTCAGAAGGAGATTTAAGCATTGAAGAATTAATGAATATAATTATTCAAGAAGATGAGCTACCTTATTATTCTTATCAAATAGATAGTTGGACTATGTCAGCAGAAGAAAAATATGGATATAGATTTGCTGAAGATACAGGATTGTTAGAAGTGTTACAACAACATGGAATTGAAGGATATTTTGATTTTGAGAGTTATGGTAGAGATGCTGAAATGAGTGGATATGTTGAATTATTAGATGACGGTTATATAGATAAAAGTGAAAGTATAGATTTAAATAAATATTCACTACAAGAAATAATAGAAATGTATGATATGGAAGAAGAAACAGAAAAAAAGTTAAAAGTTATATACAAACAAGTAGGAAAAGATCCAATAGTAATGGAAATAGATGATACATTAGAAGCTAAGCAAAAGCTAGTTGGAGGTTTAATTGAAGTAGTACCTTATAAAGAAGATTTATTATTAGTTTGTAATGAAGAAGGAAAGATTCTCAATCAAAAACCAAATCTTGACTTTGGATATGATTATATTGCAGGAAATTGTTTTGTTGTAGGAGATGACTTTGAAAATGCAGGTTTCAAATCTGTTAGTGAAGAACAAATAGAAGAAATAAAACAAGATTTGAAAGATAGAAGTATTGAAGTTGTTGAAATAGAAGAAGTTGAAGAAGATGATATGGAATTTTAAAATCTTTTTTAAAAGGGTTTGGATATATAAAAACGCCATAGTATAATCTTATACAGGAGGTAAAGACTATGGAAGAAGAAAAAATATTAGAATCTATTTTCTTTGACAGAGAACAAAGAGTACTTGCAAATGTTTCTGATGAAGAAAGAAATGTAATTTTAGAAATAGAACGAGATGGAAACGAAGATAAATTAAGAAAATTGATAGAGCAAGTTAAAGAAGATAGACTAAGAAATAAAATAGAAGAAATGCTTGATTATGCACTTGAAGATGTTTCAAAAAGATATTGTGCTAGTTTAGAAAAATATTACAAGCAAGGATTCAAAGATGGAGTTAATTTAATAGTAGAATGTGTAAGTTAAGGGTTAGAGTGATATCTAACTCTTTTTTATACAAAGGAGGGGTGATTTGAAAAATATAAGATTATTCATAGAAAGTAATAAACTAGATATGTTAAAAGCTTTTTCGGATGATAGTTATTTATATAATTATATTGTAAATAATTATTCTGAATTACCTGAAGATAATATATTTAGAAATCCAACAATATTAAAGAGAATAGATAATATGATTTATTTTTCAAGAGTAGGAATAACTGAAGATGATGAATTTGTATGGAAAGAAACTAGTCAAGATTTAAAAAATAAAAATATATCATATTATGCAGTAGTTTTAGATCCTAATAATGGATCTTTTTTAATATACAATAATTTAAAAGATAAAATACCATATATAGAAATAGACAAAAATACAGATTTGTTTGAAGCGATAAATAAAATAGAAAAATTTAATAAAGAATTAGAATATGAGGAAGAAATGGAGATGTAAAGTTGAGTAGTATTAATGAAATAAGATCAAAATTTGTAGTTGATAAAGTACCTGAAAAAAACGGAAGGGAAGAAAATAAAAATATAACTAATATAGAAATAAGTAAGTTGGTTGCCTTTAGAAAAGGGCAACCTTTTTCAATGTATGATAAAAATAAAAAAGAAGAAATGAAAGAAAGCATAAAAGAAAAT
Organism: uncultured Bacilli bacterium; assembly: GCA_948687865.1. The sequence continues at coordinate 2,198 of CAPQQE010000022.1, read as the reverse complement.
GAAATTTTAGTGCCTATTATAGTTAGAAAAATAGAAAACGATAAATACGAAATTATATCAGGACATAATAGAGTAGAATGTGCAAAAGAGCTGGGCTTTTCCACAATTCCATCTCAAATTGTGGATTGTGATGATGAAAAAGCAACATTAATAATGTTGGATACAAACTTAAACAATAGGGAAAAAATACTACCTGTTGAAAAAGGCTATGCCTATAAACAAAGAAACAACATCATAAAAAATAGGCAAAACAATAGTAATATGGACGAATTTTACGATAATTCCACCGAGTGGAATGAAGAAGGAAAATCACAAATTTATAACTATATAAGACTAACGGAACTAATTAAGCCTTTACAGGAAAAAGTAAATATAGAGCAAATACCTATAAAAGCAGGAGTAGAAATATCATACTTAAATAAAGAAGAACAAGAAATTGTAAATCAAGTTATTGAAGATGAACAAACTAAAATTACTGTTGCACAAGCACAGAAAGTTAGATTAAAGAAAAACAATATTAGTTATGAAACCTTGCTTAAAATTATAAAAAATGAGAAAGTCAAAGTAGAAAAATTTACAGGAAAAATAGAAAAAAGAGCAATGAAAATCTACAAAGATAGATTTAAAAACGATAAAGAATTTACAGATTTGATAATCAAATTACTAGATGAATATTTTAGTAGCGAAGCGATAAGTTAAGCAAGATTCCTATTTGTAAGTACAAATAGAACGAAAAGTATAACTTTTCTTATTTAAGGGGAGGTGTCCCCAAACCCTTCATAAAAATTTTTAGGTGGAGAGGAGAGTAATTGAGAAAAACTGAAAGAATTGAAATTAGATTAACTCCTGAAGAGAAAACAAAGATTATAAACAATAGTGTAGAAGCTAAAACAACAATTTCAGAGTATCTAATTAAAAGTGCTACTAAAAAAGAAATTGTAGTTATCAATGATCTTGATAAATTAGTAATTCAATTAAGAAAGCTAGGAAATAATGTAAATCAATTAACAAAACTAGCAAATGGAAGAGTTATAACTTGTGTTGAATTGGAAGGAGTAAAAAAGGAGTTAAGTAAAATATGGCAATCATTAAATTCATTAATAACAAGGTCGGATTAAAGAGAACTTTAAATTATATTTGCAAAGAAGAAAAAACTAATAATAAGTTTATTTCAGGAAAAGATTGCATGGCAGAAAATGCTTATGAAGAAATGATGGCTATAAAAAATATGTATGGTAAAACAAAAGGAAGAGAAAAATTACATTTTGTTCAAGCATTTAGTCCAAATGATGAGCTGAGTTATGAAACAGCACACGAAATAGCAATGAAAATAGCAGAAAAATATTTTAAAGGTTATCAAGTTGTTGTAGCAACTCATCAAGATAAGGAACACATACATTCACACTTTGTTGTGAATACAGTAAATTTTGAAACAGGTAAAAAGATACAATTTTCTAATAAAGATCTAGAAAGCTTAAAATCATATTCTAATAAGTTATGCCTAGAGCAAGGATTATCTATAATAAGAGAAAAATCAAATATAGATGATATAAGAATTAATGAATATAAAGCAAAACAAAAGGGGATTAGTTGGAAAGAAAAGTTAGAAAAAAGTATTGATATTGCTATGAAAAAATCAAATAATAAATTTGAATTTTTTAAAGTGATGAACGAAATGGGATATAAAGTTACATGGACTAAAGAAAGAAAAAATATTACATATACAACTTCAGAAGGTTATAAATGCAGAGATAGAAAATTGCATAATGAAAAGTATTTAAAAGAAAATATGGAAGCATATTTTAAAGAAAAATATAAAGCAAGAATTAAAGGTGTAAAAAAATACGAAAGGCATACTCAATATAGGAGTATGTCTTTATCTTTGGCTGAATTAATCAAACAATTTCAAAGAAAAGAACATGAAAATGATATTACACATCATTATGAATTAAATGAAAGTGCTAAAAAACAATATGCAATGGAAATGCATTATAGCTTAGAAGAATTAGAAGATATGGAAATGTAGGAGGTGGTAGTAATTGAAAAGCAGAATATGTATGTTCTTATAATAGAAAATGAAAAAAATCCTGAATTAAAAAGAATTCCAAACAGACTAGAAACATTAAGAAAAATTGTAGGTAATGAATATATAGATGTTATTAAATATAAAGATGTTTTAATAGTTTTTGATGAGGAAG
>CAPQQE010000021.1:4145-18068 GCA_948687865.1 uncultured Bacilli bacterium | reverse complement strand
CCCGCGGGTTCAAATGCTAATAGTACTTCTTGTTTCTGTGTTGATCAGATGAGAAATGTTATTAGGCAAATAATCACATTATATCCAAATGATAATTTAATTATAGCAATGGAAAGTGGTAATAATGTAAGTGGAAGACCTGGAGAACTATTACCAGGACCAGATGCTAATCCTAATTCTGGATTATTTCAATTAGTAAATAATCAGGGTGTACCAGAAGAAGCAGTATCAATTTGTAGAATAGCATCTATTACAATTACAAGTAGTACATATAATGATGCAATTACATATTTACCAGCACCAACTCCAACTCCTGAAGGTTGTGATTCTAATTGTGAAGCTGCAATAAGAGAATATTTGCCAGTAGGTACACCTTCAGTTGATATAAATGCTGGAGGGCAGACGGTTGCGCAAGGGACAGTTTTAAAAAGTGAATATGGAATGGTTGTTATAGTAGGAAATAATAATAGTAATCCTGCATTTGTATCTTTATGTAAGGCGGAAATAATAAATAAGTAAATATAAAAATATCACCATAGTGATATTTTTATATTATTTTCTTTCATCAATTCTTTTATTAGTTATTATATGATTTTTATTATATGTAATTAATTCAGCACTACTAATATTAAGCCTATTTGATATCTTATCTAATAATTCTAAAGTAGGTTTTCTTCTGCCATTTTCTAATTGATTTACATATGATAGTGTACTATTTATCATTTCTGCAAATTTTTCTTGTGATAAATTTAATTTATAACGGTAATATTTTATATTAATTGCTAAAATATCTTTGCTTTTCGTATTATCACATCCTTGTATTTTTTCTATTATATATAATAGTTAAAAACAAGTCTTTTATACATGTGTATAAAAAAGATTGATTAAAATATATTTTTGTGTTAGAATTAACTTAATGATAATTCTATTGATAAAATAAGTTGTAGAAAAGACAATTTTATTAATTCATATATTAACTTAAGATAATAGAACTATCTTGGAGGTATTATGAAAAAGAAGTTAAATTTCTATGTAGCATTACTAGGATCAAAGATAATATTAGTAATATTAAAGATTTTAAAGAAGAATGCATCATATTTTCCAGGGAAATTTGCATTAAAAATATGTCCAGATTTTCTCTCATTAATTGAAAAACCATCCAAGATTATAGCAGTTACAGGTACTAATGGTAAAACTACAGTATGTAATATGATAATAGATGTACTTGAAAAAAATGGATATAAAACATTAAATAATAGATTAGGATCAAATATAGATGCTGGGATAGCAAGCAGTTTATTAAGCGGATCAAATTGTTTAGGTAAAAGTAAATTTGAGATTGCAGTATTTGAAATTGATGAAAGGAGTTCTAGAAAAATATATCCATATATAAAACCAATGTATATTTTATGTACAAACATATTTAGGGATTCTATAAAAAGAAATGGACATACGGATTTTATAGTTAATATAATTAATTCATCAATACCATCAGAATCTACATTAATATTAAATTCAGATGATTTAATATGTTGTAGTATAGGGGAGAAAAATCAAAATAAAATATATTATGGGTTAGATAGGCTATTAAATTATGAATCTACGTATAATAATTTAATTAATGATATGAGAATATGTCCTATATGTAATTCAAATCTAAAGTATGAATATACTTATTACCATCATATAGGAAAAGCTTACTGCACAAATTGTTCATTTAAATCACCTGATGCTGACTATTTACTAACAGATATAGATGAAGTTAATAATACTGTAAAAATAAAAGTAAAAGATATTGAGTTTGAGTACAAATTAATAAGTAATAATTTAATAAACATATACAATATGTTAGCGGCAATAACATTACTTACAGAATTTGGAATACCAGAATCTAAAATAAGGGAAGGCTTTGATGAGTTTAAATTAGTAGAAACTAGATATAAAGAGGAAATTATAAAGGACAAAAGTATAATAATGTATTTATCAAAAGGTCAAAATGCAGTTGCATGTTCAAGAACATTTGATTTCATAAATAAAGAAAAAGGAAAAAAAACAGTAATGTTAAATTTAGATGATTACTTTGATTCTAAAACAGTAGAAAATATATGTTGGATATATGAAACAGATTATGAACTTTTAAATGATGATAATATTGAGCAAATTATAATAGGTGGTGTTAGGGCAAAAGATCATTATTTAAGACTTTTACTAGCGGGTGTTCCTGAGGAAAAAATATATTATGATTATAAGGAATTAGATGCTGTAAAATATTTAAATTTAGATAGTGTTGATAGGATATTTATATTATATGATGTTTATACTGTTGAAACAGCATTAAAAGTAAAAGAAAAAAATAAAGGAAGAAATATATAAAAGAGGTTAGTATGAAAATAGAAGTTTTATTTCCAGAAATATGCAATTTATATGGTGATTTACAAAATATAATGTATTTAAAACAGTGTATAGAAAATGTAGAAATTATAAATACATCATTAAATCAAGAACCTTATTTTGTAAAAGAGGATGTTAGTTTAATATATTTAGGGTCAAAAATCTCAAGAAAAGGTTATAGATAAATTAAAACCATATAAGAAAAAGATAGATGAATTAATAGAAAAAAATGTTGTATTTTTGTTTACTGGCAATGCCCTTGAAATTGTATCTAAATATATAGAAAATGAGGATGGTACAAAAATAGAAGCACTTAATATATTTGATATATATTCAAAAAGAAATATGTTAAATAGATATAATGGTAAGGTACTAGGCAAATTTAATGATATTGATATAATTGGATTTAAATCTACATTTAGTTTTTCATATGGAGATAATGAAAATAATTATTTTTTAAAAGTTAATAAAGGTATAGGATTAAATAGTAATAGTAAGCTGGAGGGTATAATAAAAAATAATTTTATAGGAACCTATTTGTTAGGACCAATTTTAATAATTAATCCATTATTTACTAAGTATATATTAAAATTAATGGGAATTGATAATCCAAAACTAAAATTTGAAAAAATATCTATTGAGGCGTATGAAGAAAAACTTATGAATATAAAAAAATGTAAATAAATTGTGGAAAAAGAAATTTATATGTAGTACAATATTCGTAGTATGATGATTGAAAACTATTGGGGGGATACATATGAAGTTATATATTGAGATAATTAAATTATTATTTAATGGTGTCGTTCTTAAAAAAAATAAAGGTATATTAATAAGGGATTTTGCTACAAAAATGGGAATAGTTTATATAAAAATGGCCCAAATGTTAGCAACTCAAAATTTTGGTAATTTATTTACAGAAGATGATAGAGAGATGTTAAAAGGTATTTGTGATGATTGCGATAAAATACCTTACACTGAGATAGAGAAAGTACTAAAAGAAGAATATGGTGAAAATTTAGATAACATATTTGATTTTATTGATAAAGAATCTGTTGGTTCAGCATCTGTTTCACAAGTTCATAGGGGAATTCTTAAAACAGGGGAAGAAGTAGCGATTAAAGTAAAAAGAAGAGATGTTACTGAAAAAATAGAAGAGGATATAAAAAGAATAAGAAAAATAGTTCATAGATTTGGTAAGTTTGTAGGTTTTAAAAATTCTACTGGTGGGGATCATGCATTAGATTTGTATCTAGAATGGATTTTGCAAGAAATAGATTTTAAACATGAAGTAGAAAATATCAAATTATATGAAAGTTTTGCAAATGATGTTAATGGAAAAGTAAGAAATACTAAAAAAATAAAGGTTCCAAAATTATATGAAGAGTACTGTACAGATAATGTAATTGTAATGGAATTTATAAAAACACCAACAATTAATGAAATGGAATTAACTGATGAAAATAAGGATAAAATTATTACTGCATTTAATAGTTACGTTAAATCGAGTTTCTTTGCATTGTTTAATGGTAAGATAATAGTTTTTCATGGAGATCCACATAGTGGTAATATTGCTATTGATGAAGATGGTAATATTTGCTTTTTAGATATGGGATTAGTATTTGATTTGGATTATAATGATGCAGAATTAATTAGAAAATTCTTTCTTACAGCACATTCTGGAAATTACGAAAAACTGTATGATATGATAATACCTTATTCAAATATGAATAATAAAGAGAAAAAGTTATTTATGAATGATTGTAAAAAATTTTGCAGTGAAATAAAGTATAAAGAAGTTACATTTTATTTTGTTGATATACTAAATATTTGCCTAAAATATAAAATTGATCCTCCAAATTTCTTATTTTGCATGGCAAAAGCATTTGTTTGTTTAAATGGAATTAGTAAATTTTCTAATAATAAATATACTGCAAAGGAATTATTGGATGAGCAAGTGATAGAGTTCATGATAAAAAGAAGTTTTAATGATTGTAAAAATACCATAAAAAGTCTAGATTCACCAAAAGTAATAGTAAAAAACACTTTGAAGTATGGTATCATAAATACAGCAGTTAAGGAATTATCAAGTAGTGATGTAAGAAAAAACTTTATTAAATTACTAGAAAATATAAAAGAGATGGGGGAAATAACTAAATCATATTATCAGGGTATAAATAATGAATTAACTGAAGAAAGGGGCAAAACATATAGTAATATTAATACACAGTAATAACTATTAATAAAAAATTGACAATAAATTTTATTTGACAATATAATTAACTTGTGTTATTATATTGAACATTAATTTGGAGGGGGAGTTTTTATGCAAGAAACTAGAAAAACAGGTTTTGTTAGGGATATAATAATAAAAATATTTTTAATATTATTATTTGTATTTTTAATAACTATATTATTTCCTATGCCTAATTTAAAACCATTTTATAATTCAATCTTTAATAATAATGTTCAAAGTATGAAGGATGCTGCTGAGAGTTATTTTACAAAAGATAGAATGCCAGAGAAGGTTGGGGATTCGGCTAAGTTAACACTTAAAGATATGCTTGATAAAAAATTAATTTTGCCTTTCTTAGATGAAGATGGTAATGAATGTAATACTAGTAAATCTTATGTAAAGGTAACAAAAGAAGAGAAAGAGTATAAGCTAGAGGTACATTTATCATGTCCTACTAAAGAGGATTATGTTATTGAACCTATAGGATGTTATAATTTCTGTGATGAAAAAGAAACTTGTGAATGTTCATGTGATCCACAGGAAAAACCAGTAACAAGTTCTGATGGGAAGGTAACTATCAATAAAGTACCATCAAAACCTTCTAATACACCTAATAATACCTCAAATGATAAATACAAAATGCAATATTTATATAAAAGGGTACTAAGCGATGTAACATGGAATACAGGAAATTATGTAGAAAATAAACAAAAAGAAACAGATGATATTAAATTAGTTGATACTAAAACGCAATATACAGGAAAAAGAAAAATATCATCAGGAAATACTCTATATAAGCACATAAAATATGGATATAAGGATAACTGGACAATTGATACTGATTGGACATATGAGTTAAAAGATACTAATGAAAACTTTAGATTATATGCTGTTAGGACGTTATATGCTGGTCAAAGAAAAGTAGTTAAAAATATAGATAATTATAAACATGTAAAATATGGATATAAAGATAATATTACTAAAACTTCTTGGACAACTGAAAAGAAAAATGAGTCTGACACTGTAAAAATATTAGAAAAGAGATATACAGTTAGAAAAACTGTTAATACAACAACAGGAACTTGGTCAGATTGGATAAAAGAAGGTGTATGGAGAAGCTCTAAGCCAGCTAATACGTCATCTAAGCAATGGTCAGAACCATATAATGTTAGAACAAATTCTACATGGAAGACTATTTATAATTCATATGAAACAGATGCAGTTATGCCTGAGTATGTAGGAAATAGAAGATATGAAGAATTAACTTCTTCTATGGATCCATGTACTAATAATTGTAACTCAGTTAAAAGAAAACATTATTATAGAGTTTATGAATTACAACAAACTAAAGAATATATGTATATGTATAGAACATATAGTACAAATAGTTCAACTAGGGTTGATGAACAAGTAGTTTCAGATCCAAAACCATATACAGATAATGGTTATACTATAGTTAAAACTGAATATATCTATAGTATAAATAATAGAGAAAAATATATTATTGATACAAAATGGACACAGTCTAGAGTATCACCAGAAGGGTATGAATTTACAGGAACAACTAAGGTTACTAAAAAAACAACATATGAAACTATAAAGAAATGGGTAACTAGTAGAGAAAAACTAGGTGAATATACATATGGAATTATAACTAAAAATCAGTATAAATATAGACTAAATAATCCTATAAAATATGTAGCTGATACTATATGGACTAAGTCAGTAACATCACCAAATGGATATACATATACTGGTGAGAATAAAACTACAACAAATACATCATATGAAGATTTAGGAAAGTGGGTAAATAGTAAGTCCGAATTAGGTGAATATACTTATGATGTTGAAACAAGAAAACTATATAGATATAAATATAGAAAAGTTACGACAAAGACTGAAAGTGATTGGTTTGATAAAGATCCAAAAGGTGACTGGGTATATGCAAATCAAACAAGAAAAGTGAAAGTAAATTAATACTTTCATCTTTTTTTATGATAAAATATGATTGTGGAGGTAATATTATGATTATAAATGTTCTCGTAGAAATATCATTTAATAATAAAGAAAAGAATTTTGATTATAATGTACCTAAACATCTTGAAAATCAAATAGAAGTTGGAAAAAGAGTCTTAGTTCCATTTGGAAAACAAAAATTAGAGGGATTTATAATTGAGATAAAAAATAAAAGTGATTATAAACTGAAGGAAATAATAGAGGTAATAGATAAAGAACCCATATTAAATAAAGAATTACTTTATCTTGGTTTGGAACTAAAAAAAAGTATAGTAGGTAATTTAATATCAATATATCAGGCAATGCTTCCAAAGGCATACAAGGCAAGTTTTAAAACAAAGATAAAAATAAAAGAAGAAAAATACATAAGAATAAAAAATCAAGAAGAAGCAAAAAAATTTATACTAAATTCTAGAGCAAAAAAACAAGTAGAAGTTTTAAAATATTTATTTGAAAATAAAGAATGCTTAAAATCAAAATATGATAGTTATGTTATAAAATCACTAGAAGAAAAAGAATTAATAGTTATAGAAAAGATAGAAAAATATAGAATAAATAATCAAAATAAAGTAAAAGATTTAAATATATTAAATGAATATCAATTAAAAGCATTGAATGAGATAAAAAGTAGTAAAAAAGAAGTGATTTTACTTAATGGTATAACAGGTTCTGGTAAAACAGAAATATATATGCACTTAATAAATGAGCAAATTATACTTGGTAAAAGTGCTATTATGTTAGTTCCAGAAATCAGTTTAACTTCTCAAATAGTAAATAGATTTGTAAAATATTTTGGAAATAAAATAGCAATTTTTCATAGTGCTTTATCAGATGCTGAAAGATATGATGAATATAGAAAAGTAATAAGGGGTGAGGTATCTATTGTAATAGGTGCTAGAAGTGCTATATTTGCGCCACTAAAAAATATAGGAATAATAATTATAGATGAAGAACATTCTAAAACCTATAAACAAGATCATAATCCAAGGTATAATGCAATAGATGTTGCTATTATAAGAGGTAGATATCATAATGCAAAAGTTGTTTTAGGAAGTGCTACCCCATTAATAGAAACTTATGCAAGGGCAGAAAAAGGATATTATGGATTAGTTAAATTAAATAAAAGAGCAAATAAGAATCAACTGCCTAATATTGATATAGTTGATATGAAAAATGAAATAAAAATGGGTAATAGTATATTCTCAGAGAAGTTAAAAAATGAAATTAATAATAAATTAAAAAATAACGAACAAATAATTTTATTTTTAAATAAAAGGGGATTTTCAAGTTATCAATTATGTAGTTCTTGCGGGGAAGTTATTAAGTGTCCAAATTGTGATATAACATTAACGTTTCATAAAACTAGTGGAATGAATAGATGTCATTATTGTGGATATGCCGAAGAAAAAAAGATTAAATGTCCTAAATGTAATAGTGAGGGATTAAAAGACTTTGGTATAGGAACCCAAAAAGTTGAAGAGGAAATAAAGAAAATATTTCAAAATGCAAGAGTTCTTAGAATGGATATAGATACAACAACAAAAAAAGGATCACATGCGAGAATTATTAACTTATTTTTAGAACATAAGGCAGACATATTAGTTGGAACGCAAATGATTTCAAAGGGACTTGATTTTCCTTTAGTTACGCTAGTTGGAGTAATAAATGCTGATACGATTCTTAATTTTCCTGATTTTAGGGCGGCTGAAGAGACATATGAACTTATAAGCCAGGTATCAGGTAGAGCAGGTAGAGGGGAAAAAATAGGTAATGTAATAATACAAACATTTAATCCAGATAATTATAGTATACAGTATGCTAAAAACCATGATTATTATGGCTTTTACAATGAAGAGATAAAAATAAGAAAAAAATTAAGATATCCACCATATTATTTTGTTGCTTTAATAAAAGTTGGTGGGAAAAACTTTAATGAAACATATAAAGAGGGAGAAAAAATAGGAAAAAATATACGTAATAATAAATCAGATGATATGATAGTACTAGGTCCATCAGTTGGAAGTGTTTCTAAAATTAATAATATATATTATTTTGAGATAATTATAAAATATAGAAATAAAGATAAAATGATTGAATTATTAAACAATATTTATATATTAGAAGAGAATAATAATAGGATAAAATTAGATATAGATCTAAATAAGATATAATTTTATGTCTAATTTAAATAAATTTCTATATAATATAAAGGAAAAGCCATTTACTTTAAAAAAATCATATGTTATAATAACTTTGGCTTTGAAAAAACATAGATATTGATTTACAAACCAAGTGCCAGATATGGTGGGGAGTAAAAAGGATATATCTAGGTGCAAAAACAAAAGGAGGAATGAGATTATGGCAGTAGTTTCAATGGGATATTTATTAGAAGCTGGTGTTCATTTTGGACATCAAACAAAAAGATGGAATCCAAAGATGAGGGAATATATCTTTACGGCAAGAGAAGGTATATATATTATCGACTTACAAAAAACAGTTAAGAAAATTGAAGAATCATATGATGCATTAAGAGATATTGCACAAAATGGTGGAAAGGTAATTTTTGTTGGTACAAAAAAACAAGCGCAAGAAGCATCTATGGAAGAGGCTATTAGATCAGATAGTTATTATGTTACTGAAAGATGGCTAGGTGGAACATTAACTAACTTTAGAACAATCAAAAGAAGAATGGGATATCTAGATCAAGTAGAAAAAATGGAAGCAAATGGAACACTTGATGTTTTACCTAAAAAAGAAGTAATAAAAATAAGAAAAGAATATGATAAATTGAATTCTTACTTCTGCGGTATAAGAAATATGAAGAAATTACCAGATGCTATGATTATTACTGATCCAAAGAAAGAATATATAGCAATTAGAGAAGCAAGAAAACTTGGGATACCTGTATTTGGTATTGTTGATACAAATTGTGATCCAGATTTAGTTGATTATGTTATACCTGCTAATGATGATGCAGTAAGAGCTGTTAAAATTATTTTAGGTGTACTTGCAAATGCAATTAATGAAGGTACAGATAGAGAAATGGTAGATTTTTTAACTGATGAAGATAAGATGAAGAATACTAATAAAGAAACTAAAAAAGAAGTAAAGAAAAGTGAAACTAAAGAAGTAAAAGCAGAAGCCAAAGAAGAGATAAAGGAAACTGTAAAAGAAGAAATCAAAGCCGATGATAAAGAAGATTTATCAAAGAAAACAGTTGCTGAATTAAAAGAAATGGCAAAAGCTAAAAATATCGAAGGATATAGTAAACTTAAGAAGAGTGAACTTTTAGAAATTTTAAATAAATAGTGGTCTAAAAGGAGGATATATAATGAATGCAAGTTTAATTAAAGAATTAAGAGATTTATCTGGTGCAGGATTGATGGATTGTAAAAAAGCACTAGAAGAATGTAATGGAAATATAGAAGAAGCTGTTGATTTTTTAAGAAAAAAAGGAAAAAGCAAAGCAGAAAAGAAATCAAATAGAATAGCAGCAGAAGGATTAAGTACAATTTTAATAGAAGGTAATAATGCTTCTATAGTTGAAGTTAACTGTGAAACTGATTTTGTTGCAAAAAATGAGAAATTTGTAAATTTGGTAAATAAAATTGCAAAGCTTATAGTTGATAATGATGTTAATACAATAGAAGAAGCTATGAATTTACAAACAGAAGATGGAACTTTAAATGATACTATAGTTAATTTTACTGCAACTATAGGTGAAAAAATAAGTTTTAGAAGATTTAATAGATTAACTAAAAATGATTCACAAAATTTTGGTGGATATATACATATGGGTGGTAAAATATCTGTTGTTACTCTATTAGATGGTGCTGATGAAGCAACTGCTAAAGATGTATCAATGCATGCAGCTGCAATGAGACCATCATATGTAAAGAAAGAAGATGTTCCAACAGAAGAAATACAAAGAGAAACTGAAGTATTAAAAGAACAAGCTATTAATGAAGGTAAATCTGTTGAAATAGCAGAAAAGATGGTAGCGGGTCGTATAAATAAATTTTATAAAGAGATATGTTTAGAGGAACAAGAATTTGTTAAAAATTCTGATATGACAGTTTCTGAATTTGTTAAATCAAATAATGGAACTATAGTAAATATGATTCGTTTTGAAGTTGGTGAAGGAATAGAGAAAAAAGAAGAAAACTTTGCTGAAGAAGTAATGAATCAAATAAAAGGTTAATAGTAAAAAGTTGCTTATTTATATAGCAATTTTTTTAATGAAGTTTATATTCTACTTGAACTAATAAATAATATATAGTAAAATATATATAGTTTGAAAGGAAAATAGAAAATGGATGAAATTTTATTAGAAGCAGAAGAAAAAATGGAGAAATCTATTGAAAATTTGGATGTAAGATTTAAAACAATAAGGGCTGGTAGAGCTAATCCAGCACTATTAGATAATATTAAAGTTGAATATTATGGGGCTAAAACACCTCTTAATCAACTTGCCACTGTGTCAGTACCAGAAGCAAGAAAATTGCAAATTAAACCATTTGATAAATCATGTCTTTCTGATATAGAAAAGGCAATATTTGAAGCGGATTTAGGATTAACACCTAATAATACTGGTGATTTAATATTTATATCAATTCCAGAACTTACAGAAGATAGAAGAAGAGAATTTGTAAAACAAGCTAAAAATATGGCAGAAGAGGCTAAAATTGCTCTTAGAAATATAAGACAAGATTCTAATAATACAATTAAAAGATTAGAGGAGTTTAATGAGGATGAACAAAAGTCCTTGATGGAAGAAATTCAAGAACTTATAAATAAGTATAATAAAATTATTGATGATAGATTAAAAGAAAAAGAAGAAGAGTTAATGACAATATAATTGACTCTTTTTGTGAGGTTTAAATGAAAAAAAATATAAAATTCCTAATTATTATAACAATTTTAATATTTATTTTTCTAATATTATTTATGATTGGAAGAAGAGAATCACTAAATATTTATATAAGAAATACAAATAAATATGCTAATAAGATAAATTATTCTACTAATATAATATTAGATATAAAAGATAGTATGCAAAACTCAAAAATTGATTATAATATTATAAAATCAAACAATATAAAGCATATTACTATATCAAAATATGATGATAAAAAATTATCTAGTAATATCGATAAATATCTAATTAATGAGAATAACAAAGTAAAATGTTATATAAAAAAGGGTAAAGAATATGAGAGTGGTTGTGAAACAAAAGAAGAATTTAGTATTAATTATGATAAACTATATAAAGGTATTCTTAAAATAAAAAAGATAGAAAATATAGTTATAGATGAAATAAGTTATAAAAGATACACTGTTTATATGAATAAATATGATGCATATAACTTTATATATAATCGTGATATTTTAAATAAAAAAGACTTAAATGGAAAGATTATCGTTGAAATTGTGATAGATAAAAGTAATGAATTTATATCAAGTATTAAGTATAAGATAGATAATTTAAATAATTCAGATAATAATATAAATAAAATGAATTATGAGGTAGAAATTACTAATTATGATATAAATAATAATAATAAAATTGAATTACCATTCAAAAAATAATCAAAAAGTGCAAATTATAGGCACTTTTTTTATTTTCTATCATAAATTAAAGTAGAGGAGTGATAAGAATGTCTAATTATAAAGAGATTGTAACAAAAGCAGTTATTGGTAAAGGTAAAAAATATTTTAGAAACAAATATAGTACAAAGAGTGAAGTAATACCAAGTACTATTTTAGGTTGCTGGATAATAAATCATAAGTTTAAGGGTTACGTTCAGGGTGATGATGTTGTTGTTGATGGTTCTTTTGATATAAATATATGGTATTCATATGATAATGATACAAAAACAAATGTAATTAATGAAACTATTAAATATAATGAACTAATAAATAAATTGGATGTAGATTTTAATGATTCAGAAATAATAGTTAGGGCACTTAAACAACCAAGCTGTGGTAATGTTCAAATTAATGGAAATACTATAGATTTTGATATTGAGAAAGAACTTGGAATAGAAGTAGTTGGAGATGCTAAAGTAAAAATAATGGTTGAAGAAGATGAGGATAAATGGGAAGTATTTGATGATGTTGTTAAAGAAGAGGATTTAAATCAGATAGAAGAAGAAGTAAATGAAGAATTTTTAGGATAGTGTCAACAAAAGTGGTTGACACTACTTTTTTTTTTTAGTATAATTAGTTTATGCATTGAAAAGGAGGAGAAAACTATGGCAGTAAAGATAAGATTAAAAAGAATGGGTGCTAAAAAAAGACCATTTTATAGAGTAGTAATCGCAGATTCTAGAAGTCCAAGAGATGGTAAAACAATTGATGAAATTGGTTATTATAATCCATTAAATGGAGATATTAAAATAAAAGAAGAAGATGCGTTAAAATGGTTAAAAAATGGTGCACTTCCTACTGATACAGCTAAAGATGTATTATCAAAATCAGGAATTATGACTAAATTTCATGAAGAAAAAAGAGGTAAATAATAATGACTTTAGTTGAATTAACAAGTATGATTATAAAATCATTGGTTAAAGATCCAGAATCCATATCAATCAAAGAATTTGAATCTGAAGAAGAAATAATAATAGAAGTAATAATTAAAGAAGAAGATATGGGGTCTGTAATAGGTAAAGAAGGTAAAATAGCTAATTCTATTAGAACAGTAGTTCAAGCAAGTTCATATTTAAAGGATAATAAAAGGGTAAAAATCAATATAAGTTCATTTTAAAAGATTTATATTGATTTTTTTATACTAAAAATTTTTATTAATGTTATAATTATATTAAAGGATAGTGATATTATGGGAAAGTATAAAGTTATAGATGGAAATGAAGCATGTGCTCATATTTCTTATATGTTTACAGAAATTGCTGGTATTTATCCAATAACTCCAGCATCACCTATGAGTGAATACGTAGAAAAATGGTCTAGTGATAATAAATTAAATTTATTTGGTAATAAAGTAAAATTAGTAGAAATGCAAAGTGAAGCAGGTGCAATAGCTTTAGTTCATGGTGCACTTCAAACTGGTTCACTTTCAAGTACCTATACAGCTAGTCAAGGGTTACTTTTAATGATACCATCGATGTATAAAATAGCAGGAGAACTTCTGCCTTGTGTTATTAATGTAGCGGCTAGAAGTATTGCGACACATGCTTTATCTATCTTAGGAGATCATCAGGATATTTATGCTGCTCGTATGACAGGTTTTGCTATGCTTGCATCTTCATCTGTTCAGGATGCTG
>CAPQQE010000021.1:2967-4135 GCA_948687865.1 uncultured Bacilli bacterium | reverse complement strand
ATTTGGTGATCATTCTGATATATATGCATCAAGAGGAACTGGATTTTGCTTTTTAGCATCATCAAGTGTAGAAGATACAATATATATGACTCTAACATCTTATTTATCAACATTAAAAGGTAAATTACCTTTTGTAAATTTCTTTGATGGTTTTAGAACAAGTCATGAATTAAATAAAGTATATGTTCCAGATATGGATGAAATAAAAGATATTGCACCATTTAATGAAATAGAAAAATTTAGAAAAGAGAGTATGTTAGCTCAGAAAAAAATAAAGGGTACTACTCAGAATGATGATGTATATTTTCAAAATTTAGAAGCAAGAAATAAATATTATGATAATATGCCTGATATAGTAAATAATTATATGAAAGAGATAAATAAAAAATTTAATACAGATTATAAACCATTTAATTATTATGGTGATTCTGCTGCTGAAAAAGTAATAATTGCGATGGGATCAGTATGTGAGGCACTAAAAGAATTAGTAGATATATTAAATAAAAAAGGAGAAAAAGTAGGAGTAATTATAGTTCATTTATATAAACCATTTTCTAAAAAATATCTTTTAGATATTATGCCTAAAAGTGTACGTAAAATAGCAGTTTTAGATAGAGCAAAAGAAGCTGGAAGTATTGGTGAACCTTTATACCAAGATGTTGTTAATGTATTAAATGATGTAAAAAATAAACCATTTATAATAGGTGGAAGATATGGTATTTCAAGTAAAGATACAAATTTAGAAGATTTATATGCTGTTTTTAAAAATTTAGATATTAAAAATCCAGTTAATTCATTTACGATTGGAATAAATGATGATATTACTAATAAAAGTCTAAAACCTTGTAAGATTAAAAGTGATAAAAAAAATATTGAGATTGTTATATATGGTTATGGTTCTGATGGTATGATTTCAGCATCTAAAGATATAATTAAAACTGTAGGAAATAAAACAGAAGGATTTGTTCAAGCATATTTTGAATATGATTCTAAAAAAAGTGGAGGTGTTACTAAATCTCATTTAAGAATAGGAAAAGAAAAAATAAATTTACCATATTATATTACTAGTCCACATATTGTTGTATGTACTAAAGATGTATATTTAGAAAAATATGATATGTTATCAAAAATAAGAAAAAATGGAATAGCCATATTTCAGACTATTCCT
>CAPQQE010000021.1:0-2957 GCA_948687865.1 uncultured Bacilli bacterium | reverse complement strand
TAAGAAACAGAAAGAAAAATGGAATATTTATATTAGTAACAGATAAAAATGAAAAAGATTTAGAAAATAAATTACCAGATCAAGTTAAAAATGTACTTTCTAAAAACAATGTAAAATTTTATACTATAGATGCATACAGTATTGCTAAAGAAAATAATATACCTAATAAAATAAGTATGATTATGGAAAGTGTAATAATATATATTACTAAAATATTACCATATAAAGAGTTTACTTCAGATCTAAAGGAAAATATAAAACTTCATTTTATGAAAAAAGGGGAAGAAGTTGTAAATAACAATATTAATTCTATTTTAAATGTGGAAGAAAAAATAAATACCATAAATGTAAAAGAAGAGTGGAAAAATATAAATTTTAGTGTTAAAAAATATAATGGAATAATAGATAAAATAGGTCATTTAGAGGGTAATGAATTAAGTGTTAAAGATTTTGAAAATCATGCTGATGGAACGTTTTTAGTAGATACTTCAAAATTAGAAAAAAGAAATATTGCTCAAAATTTACCTAGATGGATTAAAGAAAATTGTATTGAATGTAATCAATGTTCTATAGTTTGTCCACATGGTGTTATAAGACCGAAATTACTATCAAAAGAAGAATTAGAAAAAAATAAAAATGCTGTTGTTATACCATGCATGGGTAATGATGAATATAAGTTTGCTTTAGAAATAAGTTATGAGGATTGTACAGGATGTGGATTATGTGCGAATACTTGTCCAGGTAAATTAGGTGCAAAAGCTTTAGTTATGACTAATTATAGTGAAGTAGATAAAATAAATAATTCTCTAAAAAAAGTTACTAATAAAAAGTTATATTTAGAAACAACTATAAAGGGATTAGCGTATAATGAGCCACTATTTAAGTATTCTGGTGCATGTGCTGGATGTGGTGAAACACCATATCTAAAGTTATTAACTCAAATATATAAGGATGGATTAATTATTGCAAATGCTACAGGATGTTCATCTATATATGGAGGTAGTTTACCAACTAATCCATATAATGTATCATGGTCTAATTCATTATTTGAAGATGCAGCAGAATATGGTTTAGGAATGAGAACAACAATAGATTTAGCAAAAGAAAAAATAACTAATATAATGAAGGATAAATTAAAAGGTAAACTAGGTATTAAAAATACACAAATGTTTAATAAATGGCTTGTTAATAAGGATAATTACAATGTTACAAAAGAAGTAATGGAAAATATTAATTATGATGAAGTAAAAGAACTAGTACCTCTAAAAGGATATATTGAATCAAAAAATGTATGGATAGTTGGAGGTGATGGTTGGAGTTATGATATAGGCTTTGGTGGTTTAGATCACATAATGGCATCAGGAGAGAATGTTAATATTTTAGTACTTGATACAGAAGTATATTCAAATACAGGTGGTCAATCATCAAAATCAACAGAAAAAGGTGCAGTTGCTAAATTTGCAAGTACTGGTAAACGAACATCAAAAAAAGATTTAGCTAAGATGATGATGAATTATAAAAATGTATATGTAGCACAAATAAGTTTAGGTGCTAATATGAATCAAGCAATTAAAGCATTAAAGGATGCAGGAAATCATAATGGACCTTCTCTTGTAATCGCATATTCTCCATGTATAAATCATGGTATAAAAAAAGGAATGGGAAACTCAATAGAAGAAGAAAAACTAGCTGTTACATCTGGATATTTTCCTATATTTAGGTATGATGGTTCATCTAATTCCTTTATATTAGACTATAAAACACCTGATTTTAATTTATATGAACAATTTCTAGAGGGAGAAAATAGGTATACTATAATAAAACAAGTATCAGAAAAATTAGCAAAAGAACTATTAAGTGAAAATAAAAAAGAAGCTATAGAGCGTTTTGAGTATTATAAATCTATTCAAACTAAGTAATTATAATTACTTAGTTTTTTAATAAATCATAATTTAAAAGGTCCCCCCTGAGGGCAGCTCCTTTTAAAAAGAATAAAAAGGGGTTGGCTAGTGTGATACTAGCACCAATTCGCCATTTGGGAATTGGTAGCATTTATAATACTTATAAAAGGTAGTTTTGTCAAGTACTTTTTCAAAAATATGTTATAATATTTTTATATGAGGTGGTGATGAATATTAATGGAGTTAATAAATATAAAAGGTATAGGTGAAAAAACTATTCAAATATTAAATAAATTAGGTATAACTAATGTAGAACAATTAATATCAAACTATCCATATAGATATGAAATATTAAAGCAAACTAGTCTTTATGAAGAAAAGGCAATAGTATCTGGTATTATAGAATCAAATGTTACTATAAACTTTTTTAGGAATATGAATAGACTTTCTTTTAAGTTAAATATAGGTAATAATCTAATTAATGTAATAATATTTAATAGAGGATATTTAAAAAATAATTTATTATTAGGAAAATATATAACAGTAATAGGTAAATATGAAAATAAAACTAATAAATTTGTGGCATCAGATATAAAACTATTTGATTTAGGAAATAGAGTTGTAATAGAACCAATATATCATTTAGTAAAAGGATTAAATAATAAAACAATGAATAAATATATAAATGAAGCTCTTAATAATAATGATGTTATTGATTATTTACCAGATAAGATAATAAATAAATATGATTTTATTGGTAAAAAAGATGCTCTTAGAATAGTACATAATCCAAATAATAATTTAAAAGAAGCTATAGAAAGATGTAAATATGAAGAATTGTTTTTATTCATGCTTAAAATAAATGCTTTAAAGATAAAAAATGATGATATAAATATAGGACTTAAAAAAAATATAGATATTAAGAAGATAAATGACTTTATAGATAAATTACCTTTTAAGTTAACTGAACATCAAATAAATGCTTTAGATGATATATTTAATGATTTAAAAAGTGATAAAAGGATGAATAGGTTACTTGAAGGTGATGTTGGTTCA
>CAPQQE010000020.1:3669-18170 GCA_948687865.1 uncultured Bacilli bacterium | reverse complement strand
ATGTAACTACTACTCTATCTTTTTCTAATAAGTCTTTTATATCTACATTTTTTATTGTAAAATTTTTATAATTTAACCTTTTATTCCATCTAGCTTTTGATTGAGCTTTAGTTTTAGATAATAAGTCTGTTCTACCTTTTTCTAGTAGTATTTCTTTACTTTCATTTATTTCAGGTAATGGTTTATTATAAGTTTCTATTCTTTTATCTACATAATATTCAACTGCTTTGTCAATAGCTGTATCTTTATCATATTTATCTTGATCTATTACTTTTAATTTTAAATCAAAATCTCTATTTTTAGCTCTAGTTGCTAGGTATTTTTTAAGATTTTTATACAAACCAAAAGTCTCTTTATCATCAAAATAAGTATTTGACATTTTAAGGTCTTCTATTGGAATACCAGGATTAATTTCTGCCATTTTTAATATATGTCCTCTTATTCTGTGATAATAATCTGAAGTTTTATCTTCATATATTGGCTGAACATTATTATCAAACTTAGTATTATCAAGCCAAAATTGTAAGTTATCAATGACTTCTTCTTTAGACCTACCATTTAATTCTAATCTTCCATCATTTAACATTCTATTAACTAATCCTTCAGGTATTTCTAATTTAAAAAAATAACCAATTATTTCATAATCTTTTAAATAGTTGTTCCAATCTATTGAAGGACCTTTCATCTCTGATAATTTTATCAAATTTTGCACCTCCTAATGGTTATATTTCTTTATTGTCTTAACTAAAAAATCAACAACATTTTCTGTTGAGTATATTTTATTTCTATTCATCATATTTATAGTAGCATAATACATAGATAAATCAGTCATATTATGAGAAACTGATAAAGTTTGGTCTCTATGAAAACTAACTTGTATATATCTATTATTAAATAATTGAATTCTTACATAATCATGTGAATTTCTAGCTGACGCACATATTTTAAACAATTCATTTGTGCTTAATGTTTGATTTTTATTTAACTTTACTCTTTTAATCATAGCTAAACCACCTTTTAATATTTAATAATAGTTTATTAAAAGATGGTCATATTATCATTAAACTACAGTAACCATCTCTTTTACTTTTATTTGAGTTCTTAACTGTTTATATGAAGACCAATATATTCTAGCTTTATTTGCAAATTCATTAAAATATCTTGAAAAGAAATGAAGTGGTAATGCATATTGATTTCCATATTCTATGAAGTTAGCTATCGTAGTGAGTTGAGTATTAGTACCACTTAATTTTTTGCTTCTATCTATTTGGATTATAAATCTATTATCTTTATGTTCATACCATTTTATTGACTTTATTATATCTATTACAATTTGTTCCACATTTATTTCTTTTGGTTTTGTTTTAGACTTCCATAATATTGTTTTAGAATTCAAAATTGCTTTTTCTATTTTAAGATATTCAATCTCGTCTCTATGACCATATAACAAATTTCTAAGGTCTTTTACCATACTATTCATAAAATCATAAACAATTCTAGATTCTTTACTATTTTCTACTTCTAATTCTAAAAATATTTTCATAGTTAAATACCCGCTGTTTCTGTGATAATTCTAACTGTTTTTTCATCTACAACATCTTGTGAATCAGATTGACTTGCATATGTTTTTATTCCTTCTTTTAATGCTTCAGTTAAAGCTAAATATGATGGGTTTTGAACTACCATTTTAGAAAATGCAGAATCTATTGAGTTCCATAAAGCTGATTTATCTATTGTATCATAAGGTGAATCTGATGTTTCCATAGACACAATTGTTATTTCCCAAGTAACATCAATAACTGTTGCTTCATCTTTAACAAATGGTGGAAACGTTACTCTTGCCCATAAATTATTACCTGTAGCTTCTGCGAATAATCCAGCTTCTCCTAATTTCTTATTAACATATGCTGTCATTGGAACATAATGTTTTATAATTAATTTTATATATGGTGAATTTAATCTGTTTTCTATTATATTTCTTTGAGTTAACTTCATTCTTGAAGCATCTTCAGAGTATTTAATTTCATTTAATAATTTAGTATCATTTACAGTAACTTCTGTAGTTACACCAGGATTTGAACCAGAAGCTACATTTGTACCAAAAGCTATAAATCTTGGTATAAAGTTATATAATTGAAATCTTTTATTAGTATTTACTGTTAAATCATCTGCTTCCGAGAACTCGCCGTTTATTACGCGGATTAACGTTAAAATGGAACTCTTCATTGTCCTGTTGTGGCGTTCTATTTCATATGTGACTTTTCCAGTATGAACGTTTCTAGCTTCAATTCTTACATTTACTTCTGGAAAACCTATACTTGCATTTAAATTTACGTTCATTAATATAC
Source organism: uncultured Bacilli bacterium (assembly GCA_948687865.1). The sequence continues at coordinate 15,822 of CAPQQE010000020.1, read as the reverse complement.
CTCCTTTATTAATTTAGTTTATACTGACAAAAATAAAAACTACTAATTTAATTATTAGTAGTTTTTATCATCTTTATATACTAATCCTATAAATTTAGATAATATATAATTATTTAGATAACCATATTTTCTTGGTAATTTCAATTTTGTAATAGTTCCATATTCGTTTGTAAAAATTTTTGAAATTACTTTTCTATCCTTATTTACTATAAGAATAACGTTTTGTTTTCTAACAATTTTTATATCTTTAGATAGTATATCATAAACTTCTTTTATATATTCATCATTTGCTGTAAATAAAATATTATTCATTGTCTATTTTCTTTCTAGGAACTAATAGATAGTTTTTAGATATCTCATCTAAAAGACTTTTTCTATCTTCTTCCATAGATACGTTAATTTTTATAAGGTTATCAATAATTAAATTCTTAGCTTCTATTTTCTTTAGTAGTTCTTCTTTTTCGTTTTCTGCCAATTTACTTACCTCCTTCTTCTTTAATATCATTAACTACTTCATTACTTATTTCATCTTTTATAGCAACATTTTCTTCAATAAAATTTGATATCATTGTATTAATCATTTTAGAAGGATTAGTTCCTATATTTTTACATAAATCTGAAAAATTCTTATACTGCTCCTTATTTGTTCTTAAAGTAATTGTAGTATCATTAGTTATTTTTCTATTTCTTTTTTGTCTTACTTTTACTTCAGCTTCAAATATATGAATATCTTGATTGTTTTCATTTTTTATTTTAGTAAAGTGAATATTAACATTTTTTCCTTGTCCATATTCGTAATTTTTATCAGTTATTTTATATCTAATATCAAGATAGTTATCTGGCAGTCTTCTAACACTATTTATTTTACCAATTATTTTTAAATCACAACTAACTGGCTTATAATAAATATTTAAGTCTTTTATATATTCATCTTTAAAATCATACATAGAATTTATATCTAATAAGCACTTCATTTTAATATTCACCCCACTTATAAAAATAATTTTAGTTTAGAACCATTTTCCATTTGCTTTAGCTTTTACTGCAAAATGCTCTTCGCTCATTTTCTTTTCTCTAGTTTTTGGATTTCTTACTATTCTAGCAGCTCTAAGTACTGGTTTGATATTCATGAATCCTCGTATTTTTACCTCTTCGTTATTAGATACAACTGATTCTTTGATTATACCATACTCTGTAGATAGTATTAATGATACATCTTTTATTGACATTTCTGTTTGTTCTGCAATCTTTTTTATTAATTCTGTTTTTGTCATTTTTAATTTCCTCCTTAAATAATATAATATTAATTTTATATAAAAGTTATCTAGATTTAATTCTAGTTAACTTAGATATTATACTTAGATTTAATATCTTCATAAATATTAAATTTGAATTTGTCAATACCTAAATCTTTTCTGATCTTTCTGTTATCTAGTTTTACTCCTGATCTTACTTCTCCATTTTTAAGTTTTTTGAATATTCTTTCTATGAAGATTGTATTAGGATGTTTACTGAATAATACTTCTGTTGATTTTTCAAGTCTTTCATCTAAATTTTTGAACCATTCATAATTTTGTACTGACATGTAATCGTCTGGCATCTCGTAATATAACCAAGGTAATTGACAAGAAATATCTTTATTTTCATATAGATTAATCATAAAGTCTAAATCACTAAAACCAACTGCTCTGTCTGACTCATATTTATATGGTCTTTTAATGATCTCTTCTACGTTTAAGCAATGAGCTGGGCTTTTACCACATATTAATCTAACTGATGCTTCTTCATCTATATTATCTAATGGCCAACTGTATGATTTTATATTAGGAAATACAATTAATGCATTGTATTTATAGAAACATATTTCTGAAGCTAATTGCCATACTGCGAAGAACTTTGAACTATTACAATATTTTCTTGGATTATATTTTTCATTTGTTTCAATTATTTTGTTTAAATTATTTTTAATTGGCTCGTATTTTTCATAATCAGTTGATTTAATTGGTCTTGGAGCATAATTACCTGTTCTTGTTAACGTTTTTGTATTAATTCCTAATGAGTACATATCGTCATCCATAGAAAATATTCTTTTATAGCCTTGATCATATGCATATGTTAAACATTTCATTTTTACTTTACCAAAATCATTTATTTGATCATCTGGAAAAGAAACTAATTTGATATATTTGTTTTCATTTAAATATTTTGAATATTCATTTTTCTGAGAATCCCTAACAATAAACCATACTGGCCAGTTATATTCTTCAGTAAAATCATTGAAATATTTCTTAATTACAATTGGATCTGGTCTGTTATAAGATGGTATTACTATTGGAAACTTTCTATCTTTTACAATATCATATGCTTTTTCATATAATTCTTCTGTCCAAAACATACTACTTCTCCTTTCTTATATATTGTATATTTCTTTAATATCTTCATAAATATTAAATTTATAGTTTTTCATATTCATTTGCTTTCTTATTTTGGCTGTTTCTATTTGTATTCCAGCATTTTTAATTGTTCCTAATGCTTTATTCTTTTGGTCTTTTCTTCTTATAAAATCTATATCTGTATGACAATTAAATAATTTGTCCATTGATACTGTTAATCTTTCATATAAATCTTTATAATATGGATAGTTATCTACTGATACACCATCTTTTGGCATATCATAATACATCCAAGGTATCATTGAAGTAATTTCTTTATTTTTATATAAATTAATCATAAAATCTAAATCACTAAATCCAACTTCTTTGTCTGAATTAAATTTATAATCTTTTTTCATTAACTCTTTTACATTTAATGCTTGCATTGGACTTTTTCCAGAAATTAATTTTAAAGAATTTTCTTTATCTACATTATCTGCTGAAAAACCAAAAGATTTTAAATTTAATGAAATATATAATGATTTATATTTATCAAAGCATACTTCAGATACTAACTGCCACAATGCAAAAAATTTACAACTGTTACAAGATTTTTTAGGATTATACATTGGATGGTCTTCATCATATGTTTCAAAATCATTCATTATTGCTGGTCTTGCATACTTGTTTCCATTTTCCATAATTTTAAGTCTTTTGAATCCCATATCTTCTAAATCATCATCTAATGAAAATATAAAATCAAATTTTTGCGTATGTGCAAATTCTACACATTTTTGTTTTGCTTTTCCATAATCATTTATTTCTTCATCTGGAAAACCAACTACCCAAGTATTAGGCCTTGTTATATTTTTTCTATATTCTGCTTCTTGTGAATTTCTTACAATAAACCACACTGGCCAATATTCATCATTATAAGTATCATTCAAGAATTTATCTAATACTAATGGATTAGGCCTATTGCAACTTGGTATTACTATTGGAAATTTTCTATCTTTTACTATATCATATGCTTTTTCATATAATTCTTCTGTCCAAAATTTTTCCATATTTACCTCCAATTTTATATACATTAGACTAATTTAATATTAGTCTAACATATATATATATATTATTATAACACATTTATTAATAAATGTAAATACTTTTTTGATAATTTTTATGCCATTGGCGCTTGCATAATAAATTGTGTTTTATCTTCGGGTTCTTCTATAATTATACTATCTGAAGTTAACACTGTTGAAGCAATAGACACCGCAGTTTCTAATGATATTCTTTCTACTTTAGTTGGATCAAATACTAATGCAGTAGAAATATCTTCAAATTCATCTTTTTCTAAATTATATAATTCTTTTCCTTCTTTTACTCTTGATACAATCTCATCTATTTTTGACTCATCATAATCAGCATTTCTTAAAATTTGTACTAATAATGACCTAACTGAATTTAATACTATTTTCTCTCCAGCAAAGAAAGATGAATCTGCTGTTATTAATTCAGTTTCTTTTGAATATTTTTCAGCAATTCTTATAAATGTTGAACCAGCACCAGGTACTATACCTTCTTCTATTGAAGATTTAACTGAACATAATGCATCTTCTAATCTTAATTTTAAATCTTCTAGTTCAATACTTGATGGTGAACCAACACTAATTATAGCAATACCTTTACTTAAATTAGCTATTCTATTATTAATTCTTGTTTTATCATTATCAGATAAATTTGAATCATCTAATAAATTTCTAACTTCATCAACTCTTTGTTGTATTTCTTCTGGTTCTCCCATTCCGCCAATTATTAAAGTTTCTATATCACTATTGATTTTAACTTGTTTTGCCATTCCTAAATCATTCATAGTTGCTGTTTTATAATCTATACCTTTGTTTTGATCAAAATATTTTGCTCCAGTAATTACTGCAATGTCACTTAATGAATCAAACTTTCCATTTGCGTATCCAGATGGCTCAACCGCAAATACTTGTAATCCTCTTAAATGATTTACTATTAATAAATTTAGTACTGTTTCTGAGAATGAATCAGCAAATATAACTAATTTTCTACCTTGTTGTGAAATTTCATTTAACATTGGAGCTAATGATTGAATGCTATCTACTTTACCTGATGTGACTAAAATAGCAGTATCTTCTATACTCATTGTTGTTTTACCTTGGTCAAATAAATATTGAGTAGCCATTCCTTTATATAATCTATAACCATCTTTTATGTCTATTGTTGTTTTATTTGTTTTTGAATCTTCTGTAGTTATAGCTCCATTTTTACCTATCTTTTCATAAGCTTCAGAAATTAATGATCCAATTTCTTCACTTCCAGAAGATATAGTTGCTATTTTCTTAATATCATCATTACTATCAATGTTTTTTGATTCTTCTTTTAACAATCTTACTAACTCTTTAGTTACATGATTCATTCCTTTTCTTAAATTAATAGGATCAGCTCCATTTTTTATTTCTTCTAATCCACTATTAATTAAACTTTGAGTCAATATAGATGTTGTAGTTGTTCCATCTCCAGCTTCTTTATTTGTTTTAGAAGATGCATCAACTATTAATTGAGCTCCTACATTTTCAGTATTATCTTTTAACGGAATTATTTCTTTTGCTATTGTAGCACCATCATTAGTAATTAATGGTGATGATCCATTTTTCATTATAATACTATTTTTACCTTTTGGTCCTAATGTTGATTTTACTGTGTCTGCAACTATGTTAACACCTTTTACAAGTTTTTCTCTTGCTTCTTTTCCTGTTATTACTATTTTTGACATTATATATTTCCTCCTTCTTCAATTTCTAATCCAACTATTTCAGCTTCTTTAGCTAAAACATATTCTGTACCATTATCTAGTACTTTCTTTCCAGAAAATTTGTCCATAAAAATAATAGAACCAACTTTAATTTTCTCATTAATTTTTAGTTCTTTATCTGTGTGTGGATTTAAATAACCATCTGATATAGCTATTACTTTAAATCTTTTTAATCTTGAAGCTGTATCATCATTTTCATTAGTTATTGAAACAACTATAGAACCTTCAACTTGCTCTTTTGCTGTTTTCTCTTCTTTTAATAAAATGTAATCATTGATTGGTTTAATCATTTTACTTTCTCCTTTCTTATTTATAAATTTTATTTATATTTTATATTATTATATAATGCATTAAAATCTAACTTTTTGTAAACAGTGGTTTAATTTCATTATATGTAAATCCAGACGCACCTTTGTGTCCTCCACCACCAAAATGCTGAGCTAGTTTAGAGCAATCCATGTTTTCTTTATTAGAATATACACTAACATTCCATTTTTCTCCATCGAATCCTTGTGTTATACAGAAGTCGTACTTATCAATTTTATCTCCAAAGAATTTACTATTTGCATTTCCTAAAGTTAATATATATGCAGTAGCTATTTTACCATCTTCTAATTCTATTGTAGTTTCAAATCCGTATCTATCTGAAAATGCTTTAGACCACTGATCTCTATATTCTTTATAAATTGAACCAGTTTCAATACATTGTAAATAAAAATTTTTATTTGTATCTATTTCTTCTATTAGATCTATACTTAATATATTTTGCACTGCTAAATTTAGTAATTCTGCATTTTCATAATATTCACTATCTGTTTTCCAAGTATCCCAAGCATCTACTAACATAACCCAATTTGGAATTTTATTTGCAAAAAACCACTTATATGTTAGTAATGTAGCACTATCTTTTTCATTCCAATTTCCTAATACTTCTTTTTCTAATGATTTACCTTTATTTTTGAAATATTCTTTATATTCATTTATAGCTGATACATGGTGATCTATCCATACTAATTCTTTTGCTTTATTAACAGCTTCTTCTAATAGTTCTGGATTAATATGATAATCCACTATGTATACTTCATCATTTTTATTAATTTCATTTATTGGAAATTTAGTATCATAACTCATAACACTATAAGCAATATCTTCTCTTCCTATTTCCTTAAAATATTTACCTACTAAATAACCTGAACTATAGCCATCTAAATCATTATGCATAAAAACTTTAATCATTATAAAACCTCCTTAATTTTAACTAAATTGTCTTTTACTAAATTCATAACCTTTATCGTCTACAAAATAATCTGACCTAAATTCAAATGTAAAATAGTCAAAAGAATTATTCTTTACATATTCTATATGACTTATATTATCTTTTTTACTATATGTTTCATTTACTTCTTCTATAAATTCATCTAATGAATATTCTTTATCATACTCGTCAATTATCATAAGTTTGTTTTTATTCTCATTATAATAATTTTTAAATTCTTCAAATGAATTAAATTCATCACATGCTTGAAATAAGAATTTCCATCCACCACGTCTTAAGCCAATGTGAATCTTAGGTAGACTATACTCCCATAACGTTGGTAGTTCAAGTCTAGTCAAAAATTCGTCACAGTCATCATTATAACCATATGACATTACAAGACTTTCATCTTTAGATAATTCACATACATAATCTTTTATCTTTTCTTTATATTCTTCAGACAAAACTCTTAATTTTTCATTATATTCGTCTCTTAATTTGTATAAATTATTTTCTATATCTATGTGTCTATGTGGTACTAAATAAAAATTAGTTGACATTGTTACCCTCCTTCCTATTTATTATAATTTACTCTGTCTCTTAATAAATATAAATACTTGTTAAGATTGCTATCTAATGAAGATAGATAAGCAATTGTATTTTCAATTGTAGACTCTTTGTTCATTAGAGGTTTTAATTTTTCTTCGTTCCTATTATATACTTCTATGTTTATTAAATCTGTTCCTATTCTACCTTCTCTAATAAGATAAGTAATATCTGGTGCTTTAACACCCATAATATCTTCAGATACTTTTGACTTTTTAGATTTTAATAAATGAATTACCCATTGCAAATCATCTAATATAGATATTATTTTTTGTTCCATTACAAATGTGTTTGGCACATCAGATGGTGGTAGTTGTTTCATGATTAAAACAGCTTCTCTTATTGAATCTATGGCTTTTTCTCCTATATTTATAGTGCTATCAAAAAATTGTTTTAATATACTTATTCTTTCATCTGCATCCATAATTAATACCTCCTAAAATATATAATGCAATATTTAGAAGTTTTAAACAATAAATTACATAAATAAAACCAGAAAATTAATTCTGGTTTATTCTCGTTTTATTCTTATTCTATTATTTTATTATTTATCATTAATATAGTATAATTTTTCTTGTTCATTTGATCCTTTAAGATTATAAATTGGTTTTATTATTTTTATAACATCTACAGTATCTTTTATATTTTCTACTATTTCATCCATTGGTTTGTACACAAATGGACTTTCATCTATTGTATACTGATTTACCGTTGATGAGTAAACACCTTCTATTGATCTTTTATACTCTTCTAAATCTACTTGAGATTTTGCTTCTCCTCTAGACGTTATTCTTCCTGCTCCGTGAGGAGCTGAATAATTCCAATCTGGATTGCTTTTTCCAACACATATTAACGAACCATCTCTCATATTTATAGGTATGATAATTTTCTTTCCTTTTTCTGCTTTGACTGCACCTTTTTTTATTATATTATCTTTAAAATCTATATAATTATGAATTGTATGAAAATGTCCACAATTATCTAAACTTAGATTATAGTTCATTAATTTATTTATACAATCTATTATTCTATTTGCTATTACTTCTCTATTTAATTTTGCATACTCTTGACATATTTCCATATCATGTAAATAGAAATCTTTGCAACTTCCTTCTAAATAGCATAAATCAATAGGCATATTAGTATTATGTTTTGCTGACTTATATCTTTTCTGAAGTTCTTCTAATTTATTTTTAATTTCTTTTTGTTTTCCTTTTGATTTATACTCTTCTATAATTTGTTTTCTTTTTAACATATAATCTTCTATTCCAGATCTTTGTTCAACAGCTACTTTTTGATAATATTCAGATATAATCTTTCCAAGATTTCTTGAACCAGTATGAATTACTAAGTATTTGTTTTCATCTTCATCTTCGTCAATTTCGATAAAATGATTTCCTCCTCCTAATGTACCTATTTGTTTTTCAAATTTAGTAGGAACGAACCCAGATGATCTTCCTTTTATTGTTCCTATACTGTTTAAGAAAAATTTACTTGGATTAATAAAGAAAAGTTTATCTAAATCTTTAAATTTAGCTACTGAGGTATCATATTTTTCTGCTCCAAGTGGTATGTTTTCTTTTATGAGTTTGTCTAATTTTTCTAAATCTAATTTTATTTTTCCAAGATTAACCACAAATACTCCACAGCCAATATCAGATCCAACTATATTAGGTATTATCTTATCATTCATTTTTGCGGTAAACCCTATTACTGCTCCTTTTCCTGCATGCGTATCTGGCATTAATCTAACTTTAATATCTTTGAATTCTTTTTGTTTTAATAGTTGTTCAGTTTGTTGTAAACAACTAAAATTGACATTATCAGTAAATATTTTTATATCATAATCTTTTTCTAATTTTTGTTTATAACCAATTGCTTCATACATCATATTTCACCTTCTTATTCTATAACGTTTAATTTTTCTATAAACTTGTCTAATACTAATTTTATAAACCTTTTATCGTCATTTCCAGACATACATTCAGTTTCTACATCAATATTATTTCCATTTTTTAGAAATGTCATTTGACCAAAGCCAATATTACTATCCCAATTTAATGTGAAACCTTCATATTTCTCATTTTTAAAAGAGCTATCTAACTCAACATCATTAATTATGATCTCTTTTCCACTTCTACTTTTCATATTTATTCTCCTTCTAATAATTCTTGACCTTTATTTAATTCTGGATTATGCAATTCATTTAATATTTGATAAAATTCTATTGTATCAGTAATTTCTTTTATTTTTATTTCTTTAAATTTTTGTTCTAATTGTAGTAATTCTTGTACTCTTAATAATATTGTGTATAAGTAATCTGTATTTTTAATACAATTATTTTTATTTCTTTTTATGTTCTTAACGTCCTCTTCTATCATATTGTATACGTTTAGAAGTTGGTAGATAGTTGCTAGTCTTTTTTGATTATCCCAAGCTATGTCTTTAGCATCTGCATTCCAAGTTGGCTCCCCTACTGATGCTAAGTTCATACATATACTATCTATAGCTTTTTTCAATGATTTTAGTTTTACTGTATGTACAACTTCAGTTGTTACTTCAGTTAATTCTTGAGTATCAATCTCATAACAATTTTCTATTATATTATTTATTTTTAACATTAAATCATTATTCACTGATGATAGAGATTTATTATTTGTTGGTACTAAATCTTTCATACTATCTACCTTCTTTCTATATTTGTTTTATTAATTATATTATATCATATTTTGTAAGAAAAGTAAATACTGTTAAGAAAACATTTCATCTAATTTATTATCAATATCTTCATTCTCTTGACAAAGTTTTAATATTTTAGTTTTAGCTTCATCTTCAGATATAATTCTGAACTCATGATCTCCTATTTCTAAAAATATACTTATTATATCTTGAAATGATAACTCTTGATGACTTCTCCAATATTGTTTTATTAAATTTATAAATTGAGTTCTATTCATTATTCTTCTCCTTTAGATTTTGATTTTCTTTTTATCACGTCTTCTGTTACTTCATTTATTATTTCTTTAGATTTTAATATTTTCTTCTACTTTTATAGAATATTCTTTTGAATTTTTATTTGCTAACTTATAACTTATACCTGTTAGTGATCTATAATTTTTAAATTCTTTTTTGCATTTCTTTTTAAGCAAACTATTTATTTCATTTTCATTATTTGTACTTATTATTAAACATTTATCATATCTAATTCCATTTATATTTATTCTAAATTTTACTTCATAATCACTTGGTAATATACTTACAAACTCTTCTTTTTCTTTATCTTTAAAGTTCTTCTTTCTAGCTGATATTAACCTACGCGATATAATATTTGAATATTCATTTATCAATCTACTTTCAGCTTTTTGCTTTGCTAATTGTTTATTAGTATTTTTAACAATATATGAAATGTTCATAACCCTTTTGTCAGATAATATAATATTAAATTTAAAATAATATTCATTTATTTTTATTCGTTTTTCATCTTGAGAATTTTTATTTTCTTCTTGATTTACTGCTATTTCTTTTAAATCTTTCCTGAGATTTTCGTTATTGCCTGGAACATTCTATATCATTTGACTTAACTATTGTGAAGTCATTTGATTTATATGTAAATTTAAATATATCTTTATTGTCTTCTAAATATTTTATTACTTGTGATTTCGCGTCTTCTTCATTTATAGCAAATACTGTTCTGACGAAATCTGTTTTGTTTCTTACACCTTTATATGTTGTTTTTAAAGTAACTACATATCTTTCTTTTACAGGAACATTAGTCTTTTTTCCAACACAAAAGTCTTCATCTTCTACTAATTTTGAAGCTCTTGCTTTATAAATGTTATCTTTTAAAACAGCTTCTATTCTCATTAATCTATTATAATTATCTTCAAACATTTTCATAAAGTTTTCATCTTTTCCTAGATGAGTAAATAGAGAACCACCATTATTATATTCTATTATTACATTCTTAAGCCCTCTTCTTATTTCAAGAAACGCATTATGCCTATCTTCCCATAGTTGCTTTTTGATTTTTATCTCTTCTATATTCTCATAATCATTATTTTTGATTTTATTAACATATAAATTTGAATAATATTCTTTAGCATGAACATAGTCTGTCTCTAACATATTTAAAAGATTTTCTGCTGTAAAATAAATATCTATATAATTATGTAACAAAATATTCAATTGTTTAAACACTGGTATAATTGAACTAAAATCTGCAGGCCATTTAGCATTGTTATTTTCAAATACCTGCATTATGTCTTTCATTACTATATCTTTTTGTTGATCTATATCTTTCAATTCAGAAAAATTAGTTTTTATTATTTTTGATTGTTTTTGTGTTACTTTTCTTTGTGCTCCTCCTCTTCTGTTCATTATTTTATTTCTTTCTTTATCATTCATATCAATTAATTTTATATATTCTTTACCTCTACGTTTTGAATTTATCATTCGTAAATAACATGATTTACAAATCTTGTCTCTTTTTACTTGATACTTTTCTACTTCTTGATTGCAATGTGAACATACTACCATTTTTACTACCTCCAATTAATTTTAAATTTGTAATAATTCGTAAAATTCATTTTCTGTTATTATTTTAGTTCCTAACTCTTTAGCTTTTTTGTTTTTAGATGAACCACTTGTTGTATCATTTGTTACTAAATAATTACAATCTTTAGTAACTCCACCTAATGATTTCCATCCTTTTTCTTCTGCTAGTTTTACTAAATCACCTCTTTTCATTCTTTCTAATTTACCAGTAACACAGAATGTGCCAACTGAATTAGTAGTTGTTTTTTCTACAAATGCTTTTATTTTTATATATTTTAATCTATATAGTTTTTCTAAGTTTTCAATTATTGATCTTGTTGTTGCTTGACCAACTACTTTAGTAATGCAATCAAAATTATAGTCTACTGGTAAATCTTGGTTATTTACTATTGTTATTATTAAATTATAGCATTCTTTGTCATTTGCTATCTTTTTAGATGACTCACTTCCTAATCTTTCTATATTTAAAGCTTGTAGTGCATCTTCTAAATCAGCATTACAATATGCAATTTTATTAAACATTG
>CAPQQE010000020.1:0-3659 GCA_948687865.1 uncultured Bacilli bacterium | reverse complement strand
TTAATATTTTATTATCTGTGATACTTTTAAATACTTGATTTTCTTGATCTCTATCTAACTTATTTACAATATATTCTTCTAAATCTTCAATTGATTTAATGTTGAACTCATCAAAATATTTCTTTTTAGTTTTCCAAGCTAGCCCATCTACTGAACCAAGTACTCCAGTCCAAGCAATTAAATCTTGTTCTTTTATATTATCACAATTTGGATTGGTGCAAACTAAATCTACACCTTCCCAAGATAATGGTTTTCCACATACTGGACAATTTGTTGGTAAATTAATCATTTTATTTTTCCTCCCTACATTCTATTGGTTTTCCAATATAAAATTTACTTCTTAAATCTTTATGACATATTCCTAAATGTTTATAAATATGTATTATATAAAATGCATATAAATTCAACGGAATTACTACATGTCTCTTATTAATAAATATTTCATCTTCATTTTTATCTTTAATCCATAATCTAATTGTAAATGTATGACATCTTCCATAATATTCTTGAATATCAATAAACCAATTTTTAGATTTAATAAGTGTTTTACTTTCAGACATACAATCATAAAGCTTGTTCTTCTTTATAAACTTCATTGATTATCTCTCCTTTGTTCTTTCATATTTATCACATCTTGAATTCTTCTTGGTATCACAATTTGACTATTACAAGTATCACAACATCTACCATCATTTACTGGTCTTGCGTTATTTCCATAACCAATATATTTGTTTCCACAAATACTACAAATATGTTCTTCTAATTCATTATTTAATTTCATAATTATCTACCATTTACCTTTCGACTACTATATACTCTGCCCAAGGATTACTATATTTTCCTAAACATTGTGCTTTATTATAGCTATCCGCTAATTTTTCAGCTTCTTCTTTACTATCATAAATTTCATATTTTTGTGGATTAACTCCTTCACAATTATTAAAAGCTATTTGATATTTACTTTTTCTTGTTTCATTTTTCATATTATAATTCCTCCTTAAAAATAATTATTATTTATTATAGATACATTATATCACATATCTTCTTAAATGTAAATACTTTTAAGAAAAGTTTTTTAAAGATTTTTATAATTAAATTATAACGTTCATTCTCGTTAATCTAGTTTAATACTTCTACGACTTTAGGAATTATTTCATTCATTTTTTCAATTATTACTCTACTACCAACGTGAATATTTCTATCTGCTATCCATTTAGCATTATTACCTGTTGCTCTTCCTACTATTGTTTCAAGTATTTCTACAGGTTCTACTATTATTGTAGGTACCAATCTTTGACCTTTTGATAAATTCCATTCAATATCTTTTACTATAGTTTCAACTCTCTCGCTTTCAAATTTATAAGCAAACTCAGTATATTCAATACCATTCTTATTATTATATATCAATTCATCTCTAGATAATACCAAACCATCTAATTGGTATTGATATTCTTGTGTATATAATTCTTTAGCATAATCTTCCCAGTATTCTTTAGCACAAATGGTGTGTTGAATATTCCATATGGTGTCAAATCCTGCATTTCTTAAAAAATTAATTACTTCTAACTTTGAATTAAATCTAACATTTTCTGAACCAAGAACTTTGTATGTCACTAAATCTACATACTGTAAATCTTCAGATAAATCATTTCTATTTATTATACCAGCTGCATAATTTCTTGAATTAGATGCATTTTCATTTTTTGATTTAATTATTTCCCAATTTGATTTTGATATTTCTAATTCTCCTCTAATTGCTCCAGTAAAGTCACTTAGATTAATATTTTTGTTTGATAATATTACTTTAAGTTTATCAGTAATATCTAATCCAACTTTGCCATTTCCTCTAGTAACTGCTTTATCTAATTTACCATTTTTATAATAACATACTGCAGTTAATCCATCTAACTTAGGTGATATGTTTACTAAGTTATGTTTAAAATTATCTGGTAATCCTTCAAAACTTCTTGTTTTCTTTAAAGAACCAACTTCCGTGTAATAATGTTCTATTTTAACTTTTCCATTAGAATTTTCTTCTGACCCCCAACCAACTTTATTAAGAATTTCTGAATTTGGTTTCAATCTTTCTAATTCTTCAGTTAGTTTATCAAATTCCTCATCAGATATTTCTGGTTCCCCTGCATAATATAATTTAGCATAATATGGTATTAATTCTTCTAATTCATTAATTCTTTCTTCCATTACAAATTCCTCCTTATTTTAATTATAGTAATGCTAAAACATATTTATTCATCGTCTTCTTCATATTCATCATTATTTGTTTTATATACTAATTCTTTTACTTTTATATAATCTGAAACACTAGACTCAGTAACATAATCTTTATACATTTTTGTCCTTGGACTGAAATTTTCAAGAAATTTCTTTAAATTGAAGTTTCTTTTTATAGTAGGTGCTACATAAGTAAATCTAAATCTACCTATTTCCTCTTTCTTTAAGTTTTCACTTGACATATTGTCTTTAATTATTGGAATTAAATTATTTTGTTTTTCATTCAATAGTTCAACCTCGTATTCTAAACTTTCCAATGTATCAAATATTTCTGCGTGTTCAGATTTAAACTTTTCTATAACTTCTAATACTTTGGTTTTCTCAATATCAATGTCTTTATATTCATTCATTAACTTAATAGCTTGTGATTTATCATTTTTCATATTAAATTCCTCCCTACTAATATATATTTCTTAATTGTATTTCTTGACCAATTTCTAATTGTGCTGACATATTGTTATTATCTTTTCTAATAGTATGTATTACTTCTCTTATATCTCCATTATGTTCTAAATTCTCTGCTATTGTCCAAAGTGTATCTCCTTTTGATACATAATATGTTGAATATGTTATTTCAACTTCTGGTTGATTATATTTTATTACTAATGCTTTAACACTTAGTGATATAATGTAAATAATAAATATTAATACTATCAAACTCCTTATAAATTTTGCTTTGTTTACTACTTTCATTGATTTTCTTTTTCCTTTTCTTACATTTTTCATTTGAATCTCTCCTTTAAAATATTTTTATTATTTATTATGTATACATTATATCACATATCTTCTTAAATGTAAATACTTTTAACAAAAGATTTTTAATTTTTTTAATTTTTTTTTATTATTTTAAACTGTTTATCTCTATTATGTTTTCTGATATTTCTTTTGCTTTATTTATTACTTCATTTATTCCTTCTGAATGACTTTCTTCATAAGCTAATGAATAAATTTTTTCTGCTTGTTCTTCATTAAAATTAAATTCATTTTGAATTGCTATTATTATATCATTTAAAAGTATATTTCTTGATTTATTTAAATTATTACGGTATTTTTCATACTCTTCCTCATATTCTTTTATTAATTGTTCTCTATGTTCTCTATTCCATCTTACTGATTTCTCTTCATCATAAACATAATTTTCTATTCTATAGCCTTCTGGCTTTTGAGGCTTCGTACCTTTAAACTCATATTCATTTATATTTTCTAAAATTTCATTAAGTGTCTTCATTTTAACCCTTCTTTCTATTTACTTTCTTTTCAATACACTATCTATGTCAATGTGATTATCATTATCTTCATTAATGCTTACTGGCAATTTTGAACTAGAATGAATTTTTCCATTTACATAGGTTTTTAAAAATAATTCT
>CAPQQE010000019.1:16240-18583 GCA_948687865.1 uncultured Bacilli bacterium | reverse complement strand
AGAAGTGCAATAGTAAGCGCAATAAGTAATGGATATAAAAAATATGATTTTGATAAATTATATGTAATGGTAGATAGTGATAAAACATCAATGTGCTGTATGTTATGTAGACAAGTTTTACAAGAATTCTTTGAACAAGATAAACTTGTAATAGCTATGAATAAAAATGGGGATGAAATAATTCATACAGTTAGTGAATTATGTCCATATCCATTTTCAGAAGAGGATTTAAAATGAAAGTAGGATTTGTATCAATTATTGGAAGACCAAACGCTGGTAAAAGTACACTTATAAATAATATAATTGGAAGTAAGGTTGCAATTGTATCAGATAAAGCACATACGACAAGAAATAATATACAAGGAATATATAATGATGAAGACTCTCAAATAATATTTATAGATACACCAGGTATACATAAACCTGTACATAAACTTGGAAGGTATATGAATTCCCAGTCTTATTATAGTATAGAAGATGTAGATGTAGTATTATTTATTATAGATGTTACTGAAAAAATAGGTAAAGGTGATAAATTTATTTTAGAAAAATTAAAAGATTCAAATAAAAGTGTATTTTTAATATTAAATAAAGTAGATAAAATAAAAAAAGAATTATTATTTAGTATGATAGAAGAATATAATAAATTATTTGATTTTAAGGAAATAATACCTATATCAGCATTAAAAAATGATAATGTGGATGATTTAATTAATACAATAAAAAAATATTTAAATGATGGGGATAAATATTATGATGATGAATACTATACAGATAAGAGTATTAATTTTATGATATCTGAAATAGTTAGAGAAAAAGTATTAAATTTAACTCATGAAGAAGTTCCACATGCAGTAACATGTTTACTTGAAAATTATGAAGAAGATGATAAATGTGTACATATAAATGTATTAATAATAGTTGAAAGAGAAGGAATAAAAAAGATATTAGTTGGTCATAATGGATCAATGATAAAACAAATTGGTTCATTAGCAAGGTCTGATATAGAAGGTTTAATAAAAAAGAAAGTTTATCTTGAATTATTTGTAAAAACAGTTAATAACTGGAGGGAAAAAGATAAATATTTATCAGAATTTGGATTTAGTGATGAATAAAATATTTTTATAGTATCATTATATAACTAGGTGATATTATGAATAGAAATGATGTATGGAATTTATTTAAAATGACAGGAAAAATAGAATATTTTCTAAAATATAAAGATATGCAAAGTAAGGCAGTGGTAGAACTTGGAGATAATAAGAATAATAATTAGTGAAAATTCTTATAGTGAAACTAGTAAGCTTTTGAATATATTTACAGATGAATATGGAGTTATAGGAGTAATTGCTAAGGGCGCTAAAAGTATGAAAAGCACTCTTAGGAGTGTAACAACAAAATTAACTTATGGATATTTTCAAATATATTATAAAAAAGAAAAGTTATCTACACTAGTATGTGTTGATGTTATAAATCCTTTTATTAATATAAAAAAAGATTTACTTAGGATAAGTTATTCATCTTTTTTACTTGAACTTACTAATCAAGTATTAAAACAAACAAATAATAGAAAAATATTTCCTTTATTAGAATCAACATTATTAAAAATAGAAGAAGGCTATGATCCTAGTATAATAACTAATATACTTGAATTAAAATATTTAGATTATTTAGGTATAAAACCAGTGCTTGATTCATGTGCTGTTTGTGGTAATACTAAAGTACTTACAGTATCAACAAATAAAGGTGGATTTATCTGCGTCAATTGTCATACTAATGAAAAAATAGTAGATAAAAAAACTGTGCAAGTGCTTAGAATGCTCTATTATGTAGACATTTCAAAAATAAGCAAAATAAATTTATCTAACAATACAAAAAATGAAATAGATATATTTATAAACGAATATTATGACAGATATAGCGGTTTATATTTAAAAACAAAAAGTTTTTTAAATAATGTAAAAAATATTTACATATAATTAAAAGAATGATATATTTATTAAAAGATTTATAAAGCGATGACTAGGTATGGAACCCTAAACAGCTATAAAAAAGAAAGTGATTCTCTAGTAAGAATAAATAGGGTGGAACCGTGCTTATGCACCCCTATAAATTATTAGAGAATCATTTTAATATCCAAGGAGGAAATATGAATATAAATAAGTTCTTAAAAAAATTTTTAGAAGATGATGTAAAAGATGTTTACATACGAAGTTTTTTTATAGAAGGTAAAAAAAGTTATGCAGTAAAGTACATAACTAGAGATCATGATGTATATCAAATAACTTTACCCAGAAATAAAGTAGATTTATTAAGTGAATATAACTCTCTTGTTTCTGCACA
>CAPQQE010000019.1:12400-16230 GCA_948687865.1 uncultured Bacilli bacterium | reverse complement strand
ATTAAGTGAGTTTTTTACTTGTTTAGAAAGTAAGATTTATCATAAAACTATTGTAAATGTAACAGATAGTGAATTAGGTGATGAAAAAAAGCGTAATATTACAACTTTAGACAATATGAATATATCATTATCATGTATGGATGGAAGTACAGATTTTAATGCATTTAATAAATATATTGATAATAAAAGAAGAAGTGATTGTTATATAAAATATATCGAGGTAATATCGTTAGGTAATGCAAAAAAACTAGTGATTCAAGAAGATAAAGAAACAGATAAAATAAATTCTATAAAGTTAGATGATAAATACTTTAATGTAAGCTATCATATTTCATCAGATAAACTAGATGATGAGGGTGAAATAGAAAAAATACTTGGAATGATTAATAATTTTATCTTAGTAAATGGTAGTGTTTCAAGTATAGATGAGAAAACACCATCAAACATATGCGTTAGTAAGACTATTAATTTACAAAAGGATGACTTTAAAATTATTATAAATGGTGTAAGACTAATAGAAGCATTAAAGGATGAAATTGATAATTTAGAGCCAAAAAAACTAGAAATGGAGAGTGAATAAAATGAAGGACTTAACAATGGATAAACTTACAAATGTATGTAAACAATATGGATTTATATTTCAAGGAAGTGAAATATATGGAGGACTTGCAAATACTTGGGATTATGGACCAATAGGAGTGGAACTTAAAAATAACATCAAAAAGTGTTGGTGGAAAAGATTTATAGAAGAAAGAGAAAATTCATATGGACTTGATGCATCTATTTTAATGAATCCAGAGGTATGGGTAGCATCAGGTCACGTATCTTCTTTTTCAGATCCATTAATAGATTGTAAAAAATGTAAGAGTAGACATAGAGCAGATAAACTTATAGAAGAATTTACAAACGCAGAAGAAACAGGCGATGGATGGGAAAATGAAAAATTAGAAGAATTTATTAAAGAAAATAAAATAAAATGTCCAAAGTGTGGAGAAAGTGATTTCACTAATATAAGACAATTTAACTTACTTTTTGAAACTCATATGGGTGTTACTGAAGATACTAAAAATAAAGTATATTTAAGAGGGGAAACAGCTCAAGGTATATTTGTAAACTTTTTAAATGTTCAAAGAACTATGAGGGCCAAAGTGCCATTTGGTATAGGTCAAATTGGGAAAGCATTTAGAAATGAGATAACACCAGGTAATTTTATATTCAGAACAAGAGAATTTGAACAGATGGAATATGAATTTTTTTGTAAACCAGGCGATGATTTAAAATGGTTTGAATATTTTGAAAACTATTGTATGAGATTCTTAGAAGATTTAGGAATAAATAAAGAAAACTTAAGATTTAGAAAACATAAAAAAGAAGAACTAGTCTTCTATAGTAAAGGTACAACAGATATAGAATATAATTACCCTCATGGATGGGGAGAACTTTGGGGTATTGCAGATAGGACAGATTATGATTTAACTGTTCATTCAAATCATTCTAAAAATGATTTAGTTTATCTAGATCCAGAAACAAATGAAAAATATACTCCATATGTAATAGAACCATCTGTTGGATGTGATAGACTTATACTTGCTGTGCTTTCAGATAGTTATGATGAAGAAGAGTTAGATGATGGAAGCACTCGTGAAGTAATGAGATTTAAACCTTCTATCGCACCTTATAAAGTAGCAATTTTGCCTCTTATTAAAAAATATCATAGTGAAAAAGCAATAGATATTTATAAGAGAAGATGTAATTGGTACACCATACTGCATTACAATAGATGATGATACATTAAATAATAATACAGTTACAATAAGAGATAGAGATACTATGAATCAAATAACATTAAAACTAGATGAAGTAGAAGATTATATAAAAGAGAAAATAGAGTTCTAGGTTATTTATAAAAATTTGTTATAATAGTTATAAGAGGAGTAAAAATTTATATGAAAATGATTGAAGTATATGCAATTCAAAAATATTATGGTAAAGATGATGAAGGAAATAATTGGTTTATTTTTGATATAATTACAGTTCCAATGCATAAATATCGCAATGTATGTTTAATGAATAAAATAATTCCCTTGCTTTTTAAATTACCAGAAGAGCAAAGAAAAATTATGATTGATAACATAATTTTATTAGATAATAATAATGGAATAAATCAATATTTTCCATTTTTAAAAGATTACGCATCAGAATCAGTTTCAAACTTTGTCCTAAAGGCCAGTGCTAACGATAATTAAAAGGTTTATAGTGTTATATAAAAATATTATTTAAAGCAGAAATTTAATTTCTGTTTTTTTGATGTAATAATAGTATCTATTTTTAACTAATTTAAAGGTAAGAATAATAATTATTATATAATTATGGTACTACAATATGAGTATTGAAAAAACCTTAAAGTATAATACTTATAGAAATATTGATTTATAATAGAATATATCTAGGAAAAAATTGATATGACCATATATGATATTTACCTAGATATTGTTGACATTAAAGAAAAATATGATATTATATATATGCATCAAAAAAGCCTTAAAGTATTATAACTTTAGAAATTTGAAAAGGGGGAAATATAAACTTGAAATTTAATGATTTATTTATAGATTCAAACCTACCAAAACCTCTAGAAAATGAAGAATTATATATTAATTATACAAAAATGAAAAATGGAGATATCGAAGCAAGAAAGAATATTATTATTCATAATATTCGACTTGTTAAAAGCGAAGTATTAAAAAGATTTTCTAATTGTTTATATGATTTAAATGAATTAATTTCTATAGGATTAATAGGTTTGATAAAAAGTGTAGATACTTTTGATATAACTAAAAAATTACAATTTTCTACATATGCTACTAAATGTATTGATAACGAAATTCGAATGTTTATGAGAAAAAGTGATAATTATAATTATGTTAATCATGTAAGTTTAAATCAGCCTATTAAAATAGATAAAGATGGAAGAGAATTGTTTGTTGAAGATACTTTAGAAGATTATAATTCTGATTTTGTGACTGAATATGAAAATAATGAAGTATATAAAAAATATTGTAAATGAATTACCAGAGTTTGATAAAAATATAATTATAAAATATTTTGGATTTGAAAATAATAAAATAATGATAGATAGAGAAATTGCAGATGAATTAGATATATCACAATCTTATATGGCAAGATTGAGAAAAAAGATTCTTATGAAAATAAAAGTAAAATTACAAGAAAAAGGTATTATAGAACTTTCAGTAGAAGAAGAAATAGAAGAAAATCAAGAAGTAGATATCTCATTTCTAAATGGAATAGTAACATCTACTAAATTAGCAGAAATATTAGGAGTATCACAAAGCACAGCTTATAAATATTTAAAAGGGATGTTATTAAATAAAAAACTACAAAATAAATTATTAAAACACTATAATTGCATAACAATAGAAGAGTTTCAAGAAAAAATAAAAGAAGAAATAAAAATAAACATTTCATTTCTAGATGGAATAATAACATCTACTAAATTAGCCAAAATATTAGGAGTATCAGACGTTACAGCTGCTAAATATTTAAAAGGGAAAGTATTAATAAATAAAAATCAACGATATAAATTATTAAAATACTACAATTGTAAAACAATAGATGAGATGCAAGAAAAAACAAAAGGTGAAAAAAAAGTAAACATTTCATGCCTAAAAGGATTAATAACATCTACAAAATTAGCAGAAATATTGGGAGTATCACAAACTTCAGCTGCTAAATATTTAAATGGCAAAGTATTGATAAATCAAAAATTATACAATAAAATAATAGAAAATTTGCAAGAAAAAATATCTATT
>CAPQQE010000019.1:12076-12390 GCA_948687865.1 uncultured Bacilli bacterium | reverse complement strand
GGCTTCTTGTTTTTCGTATTTCGTATGAATTTTGTTTTTGCTTGTTCTTAAAATATCTATTCCATGTTTATCTATTAATGCAGTTAGATAATTAATCACGCATTTTCTTACCTTATATTGATTTGATAGACTTCCTATCGACATACCTCTCTTTTTATCATTATATAAATTTATTTTATCTTCATAACTTAATTTACTCATATAAAAACCTCGTTTCCTTTGTCCAAGAAACGGGGTTCATATCAATTAGTCTGTTTTTATGTTTTTCGTAAAATTTTAAACTAATATATATTATTGCATACTAAAATTATGAG
>CAPQQE010000019.1:11366-12066 GCA_948687865.1 uncultured Bacilli bacterium | reverse complement strand
AATTATCTTGCGATTTGTAATTATCTTTTAATTATTCCACCATGGCATTTTAAAACATAAATCTTTTCATGTCCTTTAGAAATTGTTTCAATTCCATCAAAGTAGTCTAAATCACCACTAATTTCAAAAGTATATTTATATTCATTATTTATATATTCTTTTGGGCCTCTTACTGGCAGAATAGTATCTTCTCCAACCTGCATTAATGCTGGTCTCAGTGCGTTGTCTATTGCTTCTTCACTTAAATTTTCATTTAATGTTACACCATAATAATTCATTCCCCAAATAGGAGTGTCATCAGCAGAATAAACCACTTCTTCTCCCATAAATTTTGTTCCACCAAAATATGTATCATGATAAGTCATTTTACCATTACTATACTCATAATCAAAAGAACCTCTTCTCGATGATAATATTTTTTTGATATTTTCATTTGCGTAAGTTTGCCTTTTAGCCTCCACTAAAAAACTATATAAATCGTTATTCATTAATTCCCTCCTCATATCTGATATAATTATATCACAGAATAATTATTTATAAAGTAGTAAATTGGTAGTAAATTAACTTGAAATTCTTGCCTGTTGTCTTTTATGTAAAGGGCTTCTAATAATAATCAATATTTTTAACTAAAAAAAAGATAATAAAACTAATCAACAAATATGCAACTAACAAAAAAATAATGGAATTAGGGGCAGGTACG
>CAPQQE010000019.1:8851-11356 GCA_948687865.1 uncultured Bacilli bacterium | reverse complement strand
ACATTAAAATTACAAAATCAACACAAAAAAGGTAATCTTGTAATATATAAAGTAGATGCATTAGATAAAGATCGTGATATGATATCGCTAAGTAAAAAATATTTTCTATCAAAATTTCAAAATTCTAATATAAATTATTTATGTGATGATATTAGAAATATAAATGTTAAAGAAAAATATGATGTTTGTTATAGTATTGGTATTTTAGAACATTATAATGATGATGAAATTATAGAATTAATTAATAAACAAACTTCCATAAGTGAATACGTTATTTTTGGAATACCGACAAAATATTTTGATGAAAATAAAAAAATGTATGGAAACGAAAGATACTTATTACTACGATATTGGAGAAAAATAATAAAAAAGAGTAATTGCAAAATAATTGAAGAATCATCATATAGTTATTTAAGTTTTTTCAAAAAAATAGTTAATTATAAAAAATGGTTTAAGCCAAACCCTGTTCATATTTTTGTTATAAAGAAAAGTTTTTGAACGTCTTTTCTTAGGACACCAGATTGATAGGAAACTCGAACTTTTATGTTTCGAGTTTTAATATGTCCTAAATTTTGATATAATATTTTTGTAAATAAATTGAATTTTGTCAATTTAGTAGGTATATTTGCATAATGACAAAATCATTATGAATATAGACAGTGGGAGATAATAAATATGTTGATATATAAAAATACTTTTGATAACATCAAAACATCAAATTGTAATTTTCCAGTTGAAGATCAATTTTATGCTTCAGAAAATGAAGCTATAGTTGCTGATGGAATAACTAGAGATCCTATTGGAATTAGTGATTTATCAAATGGTTCTCAAAGAGAATTTTTAGAAAAGTATCCAAGACCTAGTGGAGCGGAATTAGCTGCTAAAGAAATCTGTAATACTTTTTTTAATACTACAGGGACATTAAAAGATAGATTAATTAAATGTAATATTAATGTTAAAAAGTTAAATAATAAATATATTTCAAATTGTGACTATTTAGAAAATGATTATTTTGGTGCGGTTGCTGCCTGTGTTAGTATTAATGATCATACATTAAGTTATGTTTATATTTGTGATTGTGGAATAATTATATATGATAATTTAGGTAATATTAAGTTTCAAACAGAAAATGATAAAGAACTATATAGTGATCCTTTTATAAATAAAATAGGTATCCCATGGTATTTACCAGAAGCAAGGATTATAGTTAGAAGAGATTATAGAAATAATTTAAACAATATTCAAGATGGAAAATGTATCTCATATGGCGCTATTACTGGTGAAGATTCTGCTATAAGTTTTATAAAATCAGGTCAAATAAGTTTATCAAATGGTGATATAATTTTAGTATATAGTGATGGCTTTAATAAATTTTTACATGATAAAGAATTTATTTCACAAATAATTAATTTTAACAAAAATAAATTTGAAAATTATATAGAAACGAAATCTAAAAGTGATTATGAAAAATACGGTAAAGAAAAGACACTTGTATTATTTAAAATTTAAAAATTATTATAATAGTAAACTCAAATTTTTATAGTATAGTTGTAATATAAAAGTGAACATAAAAAACTCACTTAATACCCTAATTCAGTTCTATATTGAATTGGGTTTTCTATTAAAAATATTAAATTAGAAAAGTTAATTGAAACAGCAAAATCATAAAATAAGAATGTGCCTTTAGAAGTGAAAATGGTACTAAAAATTGATGAAAATATTTGTAAAAATATTTAGTTAATATATTGTAATTTAAATAAATTAATGTATAATATTAGAATTATATAAAAATTTTATAGGTTAAATGGAGGAATTAGAAAATGAACAAAATATTCAATAAAATTATAGATGGTGGGGTTAATATAGATAATGTTAAAAGTTTATCTGTTAGAGTTATAAGTGGTGATTATGTTTTACGTGAAATGAAAGTAAGATATATATTTGATGAATATATGTTACAAGAAAAATATGTAGATCTAGATTTATGTAGTGTTACAGAAGAATATAGTGGATATAAAGAAAAGAATGTATGTGTTATAGATGATAGTAATAATTTCGTTAATGGTTATAAAGTAGTAGAACTATCAAATCATAAATTTGGTTATATTAAAGAGGAAACAAATGAATTAATGCCGTTTTATTTTGAAGTAGCATTAAATTTTAATGATTATGGTTTAGCTATGGTTGGGAAAAGAAATTCAGTAGCTTGGGTAAATAAAAATTTTGAACATATAGAAATGAATGGCGGATTTTGTAGATTACCATTTGTAACGCCAACAATAGAAAATATATGCGAATATCTAAATCATGAAATGGCATTTAAGAGTTTCTCACGAGTTTGTGATTTTAGTAATAATCAAGTACCACTATCTATGGTTAGTAATAGTCATGTTTATGATAGTGAATTTCCGCCATTTAAAAATACTCCATTTTATAATGCTGTATATGTAGATATTGATGGAAAATATAAAAATTTTACTTATTATGATGGAAATTTTAAAGGTT
>CAPQQE010000019.1:2386-8841 GCA_948687865.1 uncultured Bacilli bacterium | reverse complement strand
TAATAGAGAAATGGTACATGACATCAATAATCAATATATTTTATTTGATAATGGAATTTATTGTAATATGGAAACATATCAAAAATTATGTGTAGAACATGGTGGAATTATATCTTCTATTAAAGAAGATTTAGGAAAAAGGAAAACTTTATCGCTGGAAATGTAATATAGCAATAAAATATTTAATTTTTTACTGTCAGTAAATTAATAGTAATGTTATAACTGCATTTTATAGTTTGAGTTTTAATATATGTAAAAAATATTCTAAAATTTTTGTAAAGATAGTAATATCTATAGTAGTAAAATCACAGGTTAGTTTTATGTAATATAATGACTTTATGTCTAAAATATGTTATTATAAAAGTGTAAAATGAAATAATAATACTTATATTAAAATTGGAGTGATAAAAATATGAAAAATTTTGTGTTCCCAAATCCAAAAAATATAACTACTACTATTGATAGTGATTTGTCTGAGTTTGATTTATCTTATTCTGAATCAATAAAAGAATTTATATCAGATGAAATGAATATTGATTTTAATCTATTAAAGAATTTGAAGTGTGCTTTCTTTACTAATTATAAAAAAATTAATAATTCTGATATTGCTATAGGACCTCTCAGTAGTATATTACCTATTGGTGTACTTCGTCCTTCAGAAAATTTATTATTAATCTCTATTGATGCTAATTTAGAAGGAAAACTTTCTACTATAGTTCATGAAGCAGGGCACTTTTTGTCTTTAAAATATATATCTGTTAGTATTGCTGAAGCTTGTGCACTTCGTTATGAACGAAAATGGTTTGAGGAGAATAATATAATTGATGAGTTTAATAGAAAATATAATGAACATTTTATTGAAGAATATTATTATTCTCTAAAATTATTAGATATGATTTCTTCATCAGTGTTTAATAATAAAAATGAAGAATTTGAAAAATATATAAAACATGGTTTTGACAATGAATTTAATAATAAAATAGAAGACTATTTAATATCAAAAAGATGTGTTCTTTCATCATTGGAATTGTTTTTTTTAATAGATGTTTTATTATATAATAGAAATGATAAATATTTATCAAGAGCCTTTGAGGAAAAACCACCATATTTTTATAGAATTTTCAATGAATTACATAATGATATCTTGCCAGTGATATTTGATATAAAATCTACAAGGGAAGATATTTGTATTGTTAACAATAAATTGGTAAAATATAAAGATAATATAGAATTAATATTTCAATTTTTAGAACAAATTAGAAATAATTATTCATATGAAAAATATAATGCTTTTAAAATTTTATATAAAAAAAATTTAGCTAAAGAATTTAAGGAACTTGATAAATTAGATTATTTTGGAGAAATTTCTGGTGAAGAATTAAAAAGTGCTATAAAGGATAATATTATTATCGCTTTTAATGAAACATACAATCGTTTAATTGAATATAATAGTTCAAAAAATAAAACTATATAAGACAAAATTGTACCTTTAGTCTTAATAAAAAACTATAAAATTTTTAATTTATAGTTTTTTTATTTGACGTAAAAGTTAACTAGATGTATAATTAAGTAAACAAATTAACTATAAGTAAATATTAAAAAATTATAATAAAGTTATATTGTTTGAATATATTTAAATAGGAGGGATAGTAATGGAAAAAATAGCAAAAGTTATTAATATTGAAGATTATAAGAAAAGTAAAGAAAAAACGAAGAAACTTGTACTAAAGAAAGAATATTACAAACCAAAAGCAAAATGTGTTGGTATTGATACTCAAAAATCACCAGTTATGGGATGCTGGGATTGTGGAGAAGATGGAGTACACTGTTAATAATTTAAAAAAAGTACCAATTATAAAGGGAAATGTTGTTATAACGCGCGTTGGTAATGAGTGTGTGATATATCCTTCTTATAGTGATGAAGAGGATTTACCTTATATAATAACATTAGATGAAGTTGGTACTTTTATTTTGAAAGAAATTGATGGTAAAAATAATTTTGGTAATATTCTTGAAAATATTTTAGATAATTATGATGTTTCTTATGATAATGCATTTGAAGATTTAACAGAACTACTTGATGATCTAATTGAAGGGAAAATAATAATATGGAAAAAATAAGTTATACAGAATTCGTTGATAATATTGTTAAACAATCGAAAGATTCAAATCAAATATTATATGCGACAATTGAACTTACAAATGCCTGTAACTTTAGATGTAAACATTGTTATTTAGGATCAAAAGATAATACTAAGTTTATAGATAAAAACAGTTTATTTAAAATTTTAGATGAATTAAAAGAAATTGGATGTGTTTCTTTAATAATTACAGGTGGAGAACCTTTATTACATCCAGATTTTGAAGAAATATATATATATGCTAAAAAGTTGGGATTTTTAATTACTTTGTTTACAAATGGATATTTCCTTAATCAAAAAATAATTGATTTATTAGCTAAATATAAACCTATTATGGTTGAAATAAGTTTATATGGTACAGATGATGAATCATATTATGAA
This sequence comes from uncultured Bacilli bacterium, assembly GCA_948687865.1. The sequence continues at coordinate 6,319 of CAPQQE010000019.1, read as the reverse complement.
TTAACTAGAAAAAAAGTAAGTTATAAACATATTGAAGATAATATAAAAGAGTTAGTTTCTAAAAAAATAAGAGTTAGATTAAAGACAGTTTTATTAAAACAAACATATAATCAAATAGAAAAAATGTATGAAATATCAAACAAATTGGATTGTGAATTTAGATGGGACTATTATGTAATTAATTCAATAACTGATGATAATGAGATAATAAATAGTACAAAATTATCAGAAGATATGATTGTATCAAAAATTTTAAAAGATAAGAGTAAATATGAATTGTTTAAATCTACTTTAGAATCTGATTTAGAAAAAAATGATAGATTATTTAAATGTGAAGCAGGTAAAAATAGTATATACATAAGTTCAGATTTACTTTTATCAATATGTGTAATAGCAAGAGAACCATATTATGATTTAAAAAAGGGAAATTTAATTGAAGGAATAAATATAGTAAGAAGTTTTGGATGCAAGAAGATGCCAAAAGAAAGTAAATGTTTTTCTTGTGAGAATATAAATATATGTAGATATTGCCCTTCAAAATTTAAAATAGCAAATGATGATTACTGTAAACCTATTGAAAAATATTGTAATATTGCATCAAGAATGAAGAGTATTATAAATAAAGAAAATAATATAACCATAAAGAAATTAACAAAAAAAGAAATATTAGAAAATATAGATAATATGTATAATATAATAAGTGATAATATGAATGAAATAGCTCCAACAGGAAATAGTAAAGAAGAAGATTATAGTAATTTTAAAAAATATATGCTTTTAGAACTAGAAAATGAAAATAAAAGATGGATAGGGGCTTTTTACGATAATGAATTAATTGGATATTTTTTATATAAAATGAAAGAAAAATATATAAATATTGATGAAATTCAAATAAAGAAAGAACATCAATCAGATAAATGTACATTTATTAAATTATTTAAATCAATATTAGATGATGAAGATAATTTTAGAGATTATGATGTTATTACATATGTTAATGATAAAAACATAAAATCAAAAGCTATAGTTGAGAAATTTGGTTTTCATTTTCTTGAAAAAAAAGGTAAAGGATCTAAGTATATAACTAGTTATAATAACTTAAAAGATAATTTAGAAGAATATGTGATGAATACTTAAAATAATTGGTATTCTTTTTTGTTTTATTCTATTGAATGTATATGTTTAAATGAATAATAAATTCTATTCTTAAATATTTTAACAAAAAAGAATGGAAAAAATATAATATATTAGGGGTAGTACTATGTTTATAAAAAATTATATATCAGATTATTATTTAGATATTATATTACCTTTTTTATTATTATATTTACTATTTTGTTTAATTGCGTATATAAAAAATAAATTTTATGATAAGTAATAACTTTATTTTAAAAAAATTATAATCATCTATATATTTTGTATAATTTTTGTATTATAATGATTTTAGTAGGTGTTGTAGTATGAATAAAAAAATATATATTGTTTTATCACAAAGTTATACAGTGCTTTCAAGAATAATAAAAAAGATAACAAAGGAAAAATATTCACATGTATCTATTTCTTTTGATAAAGAGTGTACAAGCATGTATTCAATTGGAAGAAGATATACACACTGGCCTTTTAGTGGTATATATAGAAGAGAAAGTATATATGAAGGTGTATATAAGGCAAATAAAAAATCAGAAGTACTAGTTTATGAATTAAAAGTAAATAATAGAGAATATGAGAATATTATTAAATGTTTAGATAAATATGGTAAACCTAGTAAAGGATATAATTTAATAGGTTTAATATTAGTACTATTTAATAAAAAAATAGATAGGAATAAGTATTATTGTTCAGAATTTATATATAAAGTTTTATCTGATGATACTGTAAATATTTTCCCCAAAACGGATAATGTAGTTAAACCTATGGATTTTATAAAAATAAATGGACTTAAAAAAGTATATGAAGGAAAAGTAATAGATTACATTCAAAATAGTGGTATAATAGAAGAGGAAGGTAGGGTATTATGTTAAATAGAATATATAAGATGTCAATTTTTTCATCAATATTATTATTTGCATTTGGATTATTATTAATATTAAATGCGGATGGTTTTATTAAATCAATATCTACAATTATTGGAGTAGTATTATTATTAGTTGGAATATTTCCAGTCATTGATTATTTTAGATATAGAAAAGAAGGATTACTCGCAGGAATTAGTCTTATATCTGGAATATTTAGTATAGTATGTGGACTTATGTTTATGTTAAATGATAATATGCTTATGATATTAGTACCAGTATTTATAGGTGTATGGATGATAATAAATGGTATTAATAAACTGCAACTAGCATTTGATATAAGAGATAGAGAAGAAAAAAGCTGGGTAATAACTTTTATATTTTCAATTATTATAATGATATGTGGAGCATATTTTATAATAAATCCAATTAATGGTGCGCAGTTTGTTACTCAAACACTTGGAATAATAATTTGTATATATTCTGTTTTGGATATTATAGATTGTATTTTGATAAAGATTAAAATAAAAGAGGTAGTAAAGGAAGTCAAAGAGCTCGATAATATTATTGATGAACAGTAGAGGAATGTACAAAACTGGTAATATTAATGTAATTGATTTTACTATAGTAAAATGGGTTCGTTGTACTATTATTAATATAAATATGATATTGTATTATAATAAATATAGGAGGAAAATAAAATGGCAGATTAATTAACATATTTAATATTTTAGCACTCTATATTGACAAGTGCTAAAATAGTGATATAATTAAAGTGTGCATTAAATTGCATACTTTTTTAAATAATATAAAAGGAGGTTATAATTATGAATGAGAATAATCCATATGAAGAAAATTTACAAAATCCACTTGAAAAATATGGTAGAGATATAGTAAAAGCCGTTAAAGATGGTAAAGTAGATCCAGTAATTGGAAGAGATGAAGAAGTAAGAAGTATTACTAGAATTTTATCTCGTAAAACTAAAAATAATCCTGTTTTAATTGGTGAACCTGGTGTTGGTAAAACTGCCATTATAGAAGGTTTTGCACAGCGTATAGTAAAAGGTGATGTTCCAAATAGTTTAAAAAATAAGAGAGTTTGGGAACTTGATTTAGGTTCTTTAATCGCAGGTGCTAAATATAGAGGTGAATTTGAAGAAAGATTAAAGGCAGTTTTAAAAGAAATTAAAGACTCAGATGGGGAAATAATCCTATTTATAGATGAAATTCATATGATTGTAGGTGCAGGTGCATTAGAAGGAGCAATGGATGCAGGTAATATGCTTAAACCTATGCTTGCAAGAGGGGAAATCCTTTGTATTGGTGCTACTACGCTTAATGAATATAGAAAATATATTGAAAAAGATGGTGCATTAGAACGTAGATTTCAAAAAGTTATAGTTAGTGAACCTACTGTAATAGATACTATAACTATTCTTCGTGGTTTAAAAGAAAGGTTTGAACTTCATCATGGAGTATCAATTAAAGATAGGGCACTTGTTTCAGCTGCTACTCTTTCAAATAGATATATAACAGATAGATTCTTGCCAGATAAAGCAATAGATTTAATAGATGAAGCATGTGCTACTATTAAAGTTCAAATGGATTCTGTACCTACCGAACTTGATACTTTAACTAGAAAGATAATGAGACTTGAAATAGAAAGAGAAGCGCTAAAAAAAGAAAAAGATGAAATAAGTAAGAAAAGAGTTGAAGTGATAAATGAAAATTTATCTAAATTAAAGGAAGAAGAATCTAAATTAAGATCTGATTGGGAAGAAGAAAAAAGTATTAATGATAAAATTAAACTAAAAAAAGAAGAAATTTTAGATGTAAAATGGATTCCGATAGAGGATATAAAGAAAATGAAAAAAGAAGAGTTAAGAGGCTATGAAATAGCGATAAAAACTATTGATGACAT
>CAPQQE010000019.1:0-2376 GCA_948687865.1 uncultured Bacilli bacterium | reverse complement strand
CAAGCAGAAAATTCCTATGATTTAGAAAGTGCTGCTAAACTTAGACATGGAACAATTCCAAAACTTGAAAGGGAATTAGAAGAATTAAACTTGAAATCTAAAAATGTAATATTATCTGATACAGTAGATGAAGAAGATATTGCAAAAATAATATCTAATTGGACTAAAATACCTATTAGTAAGTTAGTAGGAGGAGAAAGAGAAAAAATAATTCATTTAGAAGAGAATATGAAAAAAAGAGTTAAGGGTCAAGATAATGCTTTAAAACTTGTTAGTGAAGCTATAATGCGTTCAAGAGCAGGAATAAAAGATCCAAATAGACCAATTGGTTCATTTATATTTTTAGGACCAACAGGAGTAGGTAAAACAGAAGTTGCAAAAACACTTGCATATGAACTATTTGATGATGAAAGACATATAGTTAGAATAGATATGAGTGAATATATGGAAAGTCATTCTGTATCAAGACTTGTTGGGGCTCCTCCAGGGTATGTAGGATATGATGAAGGTGGACAATTAACCGAAGCTGTAAGAAGAAATCCATATAGTATAGTTTTATTTGACGAGATAGAAAAGGCTCATAAAGATGTATTTAATATACTTCTTCAAATTCTTGATGATGGTAGAATTACAGATTCACAAGGTAGATTAGTTGATTTTAAAAATACAATTATAATTATGACATCTAATTTAGGTAGCGAGTATATCTTAGAAAACATAGATAATAAAGATAAACTTGTTATGAATGAATTAAAACATACTTTTAAACCAGAATTTTATAAATAGAATAGATGAAATAATTATATTTAATTCACTTGATAAAAATGTTGTATATGAAATACTTGATAAAATAATTAATGATATAGAAAAAAGATTAGAAGATAAACATATTACTTTAGAATTAACAGATAGTGCTAAAGAGTATATAATTAATAACTCTTATGATGAAAAATATGGAGCAAGACCTATTAAGAGATTTGTATCTAGAAATCTAGAGACTCTTCTTGCAAGTGAAATAATTAATGATAATATCAAGTTTGATAGTAAAATATTAATTGATTTAAAGAATAATGAACTTGTAATTACTAATGAATAAAATCATTAGTTTTTTCTTGAATAATAAAAGATATAATTATATAATATTATTGTAAAAGGGAGATACATTATGATCAAACTACCACCAATTGAAAAAATTCCAGAAGCATATACAGCAATTGAAGATAATAGAATAGATATATATGATGATTATGCTATAGTGAAATCTAGTAATAATGAAAAGGAATATCTAGTAAAATGGAAAGATAATATATATTATTCAAGCGATAGTGCTACATACTGGCAAGGTTATCCTGGATATCCAGTTATTGCTGTATTAATGTTAAAAAACATATTATCATTAAATACAGAAGTATCAAAATATTTTAAAGATATTAATTGGAATGAAATAAATAAACAAAATAAAAGAGATTATAAAAAATCAGTAGATCAAATTTTAACTAACTTATCATCAGATGAAAAAGACTTAATATATAAAGAATTTGATAAGGTGTATGAAGAAATAAAAAAGTTAAGCATAGAATTAACAAAAAAGAAGATATAAACTTAATAAAAAAGCAAATGTGATCCAGTTATTGTTTGCAATAAACTATTATTTAAATGTAGAACTAGAAGAAAATAAAAAAATTTATTTTGGATACAATAATATAAAGGAGTGATTTTATGAAATTAGATAGAAATTTTGATCCTAAATTAGAGGATATTATAAATACATGTGAGGTTCTTGCTGATTGGTTTGAAAGAAATCAAGAACAAATGGCATATTATGAATTAACACATGTAGGTTGTACATCTTTTGAAAGTCCATTTTTTTCTAATGATGTTATAGCATTAGGAAAAATGTCTAATGCTGGATTAATGTGTTTAGAAGCACCTGATGAAATCCCAGCAGAGGAAAAAGCTTTTAATGCTGCCTTTGCAATCTCAGAGGTATATAATGATGAAAAGGATAAATTAACAGAAAAGGCTAGAATTCGATATTATATTAATGTTGAACAATTACAAAAGGAAGAAAATGAAGAAAAAAATTTAACAAAAAGATTATAATTAAGAGCATCAATATGATGCTTTTAAATTGTATATTTTAGTAACTTGACATATTAATAATTTTATAGTACACTAAAAATCACTCGAAGGGGGAATAAACTATGTTATTAAACATTTATTTAGCAACAACTGCAATAAGCTGGGCTACTACATTTATATTTAGTGCTGCTTGTAATAAAAAATTAGATAGAGAGGGATATAAACTTGTAAAAGAGAAAAAATCAATTTCAGAAAAGATTGCAAGTTTTCTATCAACTGCATTTAAAGGTTCTA
>CAPQQE010000018.1:17898-18736 GCA_948687865.1 uncultured Bacilli bacterium | reverse complement strand
ATAGATAAGGTATTTACAGGTATTGTTATTACACCTGATATTGAATCAAATGATATATTATCATTACTTAATTTCATTGTTCCATCATTTAAGTATATATCTATATCTTCTTTTTTTAGGTTTCTAAGTTCCTTATAGTTACCAATCGAAATATTTGTCTCTACATCAAGTGCTGTTGTTATACTTGTCTTATCATAGTCAAATACCTTATTTACTGTAACATTGGTTTCTACATTTTTTAACTCTTCCATTGTCATCAATGATAAGATTTCCATTCTTATTGGGGACTTTTCTGGATTTTCTTCATAATAGTGTGCTGGGATTGTTATAGTTCTAGTCTTTTTATTATATTTTACATCATCAATTACATGCCCTTCATTATCATTTAAGGCAAACCCATAACTAGTTAAAGAATCTATTAGTATTTCATTAACATTATTTATTTTTACCGTATAATTACCATTTTTATCCTTTTCTACAAATTCATAAGACTTAACAGGCATTATATATGAATCGAAATATTTTCTCTGTAATTCAGACGTTGTTATATTCTTTGGTGCCCCGCTGCTATCTGCGATTACATATGTTATAGGTAAAGTATACTTTAATTCTGTTTTCTTTACAAAATATTCTTTTTTTGAATCTAATATATTAATTGTTATTACTGACGCTATAATTAAGAATATTGATATTAAAATTATCTTTGTTTTCTTTTTCATATATTACTCCTTTAAAATCCTATATTTGTGTTATTGTTTCCTTTATTATAATCTCTAAGCCATTCGTTCTTTATTATATTTTTAGGTATTATTTTTACTTCTATTGCAGTTATATCAAT
>CAPQQE010000018.1:16603-17888 GCA_948687865.1 uncultured Bacilli bacterium | reverse complement strand
CTGATTTATATTACCGCTTACATAACCATCACATGTCCACCTAAGCCACTTATCTTCTTTATTATATGTTCTATAACATATATTATATTTTTTATAAATTATATCTCCTGTTGAAAATTTTAGGCCCTTAATATCATTATTTTTGGCATTAGAATTACTATATAAATCATTACTCCAATTATCATTAGAATATGTTTTATATATTACACTTCCCTTACTTTTTGTTTTATATTTTATTTTTATATTTTTGATAGAATGAGTTTTATCTCCACTAGTTAACCCATTTTTTGACCATTTACTCCATCCATCCTCTTTTGTATAAGTTTTATAATATATACTTATATCTTTTGTATTTTGCATTCCATCGTTATTAAAATTATTTATAAAAAATATAGTTGCTGATACAATTATTATAATTATTACTATTAAAAATAATATTTTTCTCTTTTTTTCTTTCATATTCTACACCTGTATCTTTCATATTTTACACTTATTCTATTTTATATATTGTATCATTTTTTAGCGTTTATTGTCTATATATTTAGGGATAAAAAACAAAAATTACTCGGATATATTATGAGATAATTAAAACTATAATTAAAAAACTCATTTTCTAAAATTATTACTAATTTTGAAAACAAGTTTAAGTATCATTTATTATATTACATAATATTTTCTCCACTCATTGTATCCTTTATATTTCTAAGAAGTAACTCTAATATATTTGCTTTTTCAATATCTTTATCTACTGTTACATTTATTTTATATAATTCCTTTTTATTTTCATATACTGATATGTATCCTACTACATCACCAACCTTAATTGGTATTTCTTCATTTGTTATATTTAATTTATATGTAAGATTTCTATCTTTATTTCCCTTTCTATTTAATACATTTATATCTTCTTTTGGAACTACATTTACCTTACCATTTTTACTCTTATCATTTTTTAAAATACCTACTTTTGTTTTTTTAGTTAAATATTCCTTTACTGTATACATATTAAAACCATAATCAAGCATTTTACTCATTTCTTCGTTTCTTTTTTGACTAGTATCTTCTCCCATAATTACTCCAATTAATCTCATATTATTCTTTTTAGCAGTAGCAGTTAAACAATACCCTGCCTCTTTTGTATATCCTGTTTTAAGTCCATCCATTCCATCATATGTTTTTATTAATTTATTTGTATTAACAAGCCAGAATTTATTATTAGTATCTTGTCTTAAGTAAGTTTCATATATACCAGAGTATTCTAATATTTTATTATGTCTAACTAATT
>CAPQQE010000018.1:15034-16593 GCA_948687865.1 uncultured Bacilli bacterium | reverse complement strand
ATATGCACTACTATAATGATTAGCTGCATCTAATCCTGTTGCATTTTTAAAGTTTGTATTCTTTAGTCCCATCTTTCTTGCTTTTTCATTCATTTTAAATACAAAAGCCTCTTCTGTTCCTGATATTCTCTCAGCAAGCGCTACTACTGCATCATTAGCAGAACCAACACATATTGCTTTTAATAAATCGTTAACACTCATCTCTTCTCCTGCTTCTAAGTATATTTGTGATCCACCCATAGAAGAAGCAGTTTGGCTAACCTTTATTTTTTCATCTAAAGTTATACCACCTTTTTCTAAATCTTCCATTATAAGAATTAAACTCATTATTTTTGTCATTGATGCTGGAGCATATCTTTCGTCTTTATTACTATCATGAATTATTTCACCAGTTGAGGCTTCTATTAATATAGAACTTTTAGCACTACCTGCTAATTTTAAATCTTCTGCCTTAACACTTGTTACAAACATAAAACATAATGTTAATATAATTAAAATTTTTTTCATTTTACACCTCTAATAAAAATTATGAATATATAAATAAAATTATGAAATTATTTATAATTTTTATAGAACAAATTATAACTATTTGATATAATTAAGATAATAAGTGTGGTGAAGTATATGAGAAAAAAACCAAATTATAAATTAAGGAGGACATTAGCAAAATTATTTTTGGTACTTATTATAGTAGTCCCTATTTTACTAATAAATAAAGTAAAAATATTACATTTACCTTTGTATTTATCTAATATGAAGTATTCAGATGTAATAGATTCTATGTTCAAAGTTAAATATACAAGTAAGGAAGCTAAAGATACTATTTTGTTTTTAAAAAGTAAAAAGAAGATAAATGATACTACAGATGATTACATTTTGAAATTAGATAGTAAGGGATATAACAAAGAAACTATAGACTATGTAATAAGAAATTTAAATAAAACTCAGATAACAGAATTACTTGATAATAAGTATGATAAAGATCTTGAAAAATATATAAAACTAGATTTATTTGATTACTCAAAATATGATAGATATACTAAATATAAATCTAATCATAAAGATTTAAGTTTAGAAGATATAGTTATTAGAATAGAGCTTAATCTAGATAAGACTTATTATGAAGATAGCAAACTTATTAAAAATCCAGATGAAATTACAACCCTTGCGAATAAATATTTAGAAATACCCGAAGACTATGAACCAAAAGATTTAGTTGATATGAGTGATGATTACGCAAATAATTTATATGGGCAAAAAAAACTTAGAAAAGAGGCATATGAAAAATTTGTGCAGATGTGTGATGATTCTAGAAAAGTTGGAGTAAAGTTTTATGCTGAATCTGCTTATAGAACTTATAGTTTTCAAAATACGTTATATAAAAATTATGTAGAAAACCATGGCCAAAAAGAAGCAGATAAGTATGCCGCTAAACCTGGTTTTTCAGAACATGAACTTGGTCTTGCTATAGACCTTGCTAATATATGGACAATAACTACTAAGGGTGAAGAATATGCATGGATTTCTAAAAACGCATATAAGTATGGATACATAATTAG
>CAPQQE010000018.1:0-15024 GCA_948687865.1 uncultured Bacilli bacterium | reverse complement strand
GTTATGCTGAGGAAGCATGGCATATTAGATATGTTGGGGTTAAGGCTGCTACTATTATACATAAAAAGAATATAACTTATGAAGAATATTATATGAAATACTTAGCAAACAAAAAGAGTTCAAAATAATGAACTTTTTTATATTATTGTTTTAATTCTGATTCATATAACATTTTATACTCTTTAGATTTTTTTAGTAATTCTTCATGTGTTCCTTCAATAATTATTTCCCCATCTTCTAAAAGCATAATTTTATCACTATTTAATATTGTTGAAAATCTATGTGCAATAATTAGAATTGTATATTTACCTTTCATATTATTAATAGCATCTTGTATTTCTTTTTGAGTTTCATTATCAAGGGCGCTCGTTGCTTCATCAAAAAGTATTATTTTTGTTTTTTGAACTAATGCTCTTGCAATTGCTAATCTTTGTTTTTGCCCACCAGACAAATTTACTCCGCCTTCTCCTACAATCGTATCATATTTATCAGGAAGACTCATTATAAAATCATGTAAGCAAGCGATTTTACAGGCTTTTTTCATTTCTGAATCAGTTAGATTTTCTTTTACTAATTTTAAGTTATCTTTTATACTAACATTAAATATATATGGGCTCTGATTTATTACTGTAATATTTCCTCTTATAGAATCTTTATCAAGTTCATTAATATCAACCCCATCTATCTTAATGGTTCCTGAATCTATATCATATAATTTGCATATCAGATTAAATATTGTAGATTTACCTTCTCCACTTTTACCAACAAATGCTACTGTTTTATTTGAATCAACTTTAAAACTAAGATTATTAAATATTTTATTTTTATCATAACTAAAAGATACATTTTCAAATTCAAAGTTACCATTAACTTTATCTAAATGTTTATTCCCAAAATGCTCTTTTTTAAATTTATCCCCCTCTATTATTTCTCTGATTCTATCAACAGACAGATTAAAATCTTTTATTACCTCAAGCAAATCTCCTAACCAATATATTATACTTGTTACTCTATCTGAATAATTATGGATTACTAATGCACTAGCAACGCTTAATTCACCATTTTTTATTAAAAATACTAGAAGTAAGATTAATGTTAGGGTATTTAAATCTAACCCAAAGCCCCTAAGTAATCTATATTTACGATCTATTTTATTGGTATCATATCTTGAATTATTTAATTTATATACTCTATTATATAGTTCATTTATAAAACTATCTTCAGAGTTAAGGACTTTAATATCTCTTACTCCTCTAGTCATTTCTCCCACATAACTGGAAACTTTTTCATTTAGTTTTCTATACTTTTTATCGTTTTCATTTCTTAATTTTACCCTTTTCTTCTCGATAAAATATAGTATTAAAACAATTAAAACTGTGTATAGAAAAACTAATTTATTTATTACAAAAATAGCGCCAAATATACCTATATTAGTCATTATATTTGTTAAATAATTTATAAGCATTGGAAATGCATCTGATATTCTTGATGAATCACCTGTCATTCTTTGGATAAATAATCCTGTTCCATTGTCATCAATTACCTTATTTTCCAGTTTTAACATTTCTCTTCCTAATACTGTTTGTATTCTTATAAATGTTTCTCTGTATAAAGTAGTACCATGATAATTTTCAGCATAATGAACTAAGTTTCTTATATTTTCAATAATAAAAATTAAAATTGCCATAAATATTAATTGTTCAAACATATTATTAGTTAAATCTATAATTATTTTAGCACTTAGCATTGGAACCATTACGCTTATAATAATAGACATTATTCCTAAAATAATGTACCAAATAAAATTTTTCTTTTGTTCCTTTACATATTTCCAAGTAAATTTCAAACTTTTTAAAAACTGCATAATTACCTCACAAAAAAATTATATCATAGTTTAATTTTTTATACTATTTCATAACATCATAGATAATACTTATTTAATTAATAATCTAAAATACTAATTACTATTTTATAAACTATTTTAATTTCCTATATTAAATATTATTTCTCATTTTAGAAATTCTGTTTTGTAAACTTTCCATGTTCATTTCCCTACATAGTTCTAATGACTTTCCTCTTCCCTGTTCTTTTAAAATTTTCTGAAAATCTCTTCTAAAGAATCTAAAAGAACTATCACTACTATAGTCCCCCATAATGATATGATTTTTAGTATCAAACTGAAATCTTTGATAAGACGGAATCATAATATACTCAGAACTAGATTCATCTTCTTCAAGATTACCATATCTATAATAATCAGCATCACTAGAACAAGTATCCACTTGAATATCATCAATCCCATCTAGATTAAATTCATATGCGCCCATACTTAAGTAAAATTTATCAGTACCATACATTTCACTTAAACTAACACTTTTTTCTAATATTTCTTCATAAGTCAAACCTAAATTATTGTAATACATTTTAATTATTTCTAAACTCTTTTGTAAACGTACATATCCTTTTACTTCTCTAAGTTTTTCACAATCTTTTATGTTTCGCTCTATGTATGGTATTCTATCAGATGTTACAATATATTCATCACCTGGTAAAGTTATTCCATAAGATTTATAGTGTTCTGTTACACTTGACCTACCACAGGTTTTAATATCTTCTAATATTTTTAACCAAATATTTCTATATTTTATATCATTTATATGATTTTCTAAATACTTTATTCTCTCTTCTAAACCTCGTATATCCTTATAGATCTTGACTATTTTTTCATAATATAGTTTCTTATAATATTCTTTCGCTCTTGCTGGATTTGGTATTATCATAACTTAACCTCCCTGTATGTTTTTTATTATAACATACCTTTTAACTTTTATATATAATTTTAATAAAAATGCAATACAAATTATCTTATAACATCATAGATAATATTTATATCTTCTATTTTATTACTACTAACTGTAAATAAATCATATAATTCACTTATATCTATTTTATCATCACAGAAAATTGTAAGAAGTTCATCACCTTCTAAAACTTTATCATTAATATGTTTATTTAGCTTTATTCCTACCCCATAATTTATTAAATCATCTTTCTTACTTCTTCCTGAACCTAATCTATTTGCAAAACTAGCAAGACCTATTGTATCTATATTTGTTATATATCCATCTTTCTTACTAATTAATTTTATTTCCATTTTTGAAGTTGCAATATTATTAATATCTCCACCTTGGGCTTTTACTAACTCTTCAAGTTTTTTTAAACCCTTTTTATTATTAAGATTTTCTTTAACCATATCTATTGATTTATCTATACTAATATTTTTACTTATAGATACCATATAAGCAGAAAGTATTAAGCATAATTTAGTAAAATTTTCTTCCCCATTGCCATTTAAAGTTTCAATTGCCTCTTTTACTTCAATTCCATTTCCGATAGTATTACCAAGTGGATAGTCCATATTTGTTAATAGTGCGACTACTTCTTTATTAAATCTTTTCCCTATATTTATCATTGTTTCTGAAAGTTTTCTAGCATCTTCTATATTTTTCATAAAGGCACCTTTACCAACCTTTACATCAAGTACTATTTTATCTGCGCCTGATGCTAATTTTTTACTCATTATACTTGATGCAATTAGCGGTATATTTCCTACGCAAGATATACTATCTCTTAGTGCATATATCTTTTTATCTGCTAGAACTAAATTACCACTTTGTGAAACTAGCGCTATACCTATATTATTTACTTGATTTATAAATTCACTTAAGGAAATGTTTGTATTAAATCCGCTTATTGCTTCTAATTTATCTATTGTTCCTCCAGTAAATCCAAGTCCTCTCCCACTCATTTTTGCAACTGGTACACCTAAAGATGCCACAAGAGGCGCAACTACTAGTGTAGTTTTATCTCCAACTCCTCCTGTAGAATGTTTATCTACTATTACTCCTTCAATACTTCTTAAATCTAATTTATCCCCACTATCAAGCATTACTTTTGTTAAATTATACGTTTCATCTAAATTCATACCATTTAATACAATTGCCATTAAAAGTGCACTCATCTGATAATCTTTAACATTACCATTAACAAAGTTATCAACAGCAAATTTTATTTCATCAAAACTTAGGTTCTCTTTATTTTTCTTCTTAGTAATTATATCTATTATATTCATTTTATCTCCCCTTATATTATCTTAATATAAATTATAACATGTATATTTTAACTAGTCCAATACTAATTTAAGCCAAGAAAAAAAACATATTATATGTTTTTAATTTTACTTATATATTCTACTCCTCTTTTTGGATCTTCTCTTAGATACTCTATTAATTTAGGATTATTTCTTATTTCCTTAATAATTTGTATATCTTCTTTAGGTAGAACTATTTTATATTCTTCATCTTTTTCTGCTACTACTTCAGTTGCATATTTCTTTTCTTCATCTTTTTCATACATTCTAGTTTGCACTCTACCTTTTACACCTAAAAGATCACCTTTTTTACAGTAAGCACTTGTATTTTCAGCTATTCCTGTCCATAGTGTACAATCTATAAAATCTGTTTCATATTCACCAGATGTATTCTTATAGCTTCTTGGAACAGCAAGTGTAATATTGGTTACTTTTTTTCCAGTTTCAGTTTCTCTTAATTCTGGATCTTTAACTAATCTTCCTACTATAACTATTTGATTTAGCATAATCTCTTCTCCTTTCGATTAGGTATAATACACTAATAAAGTTTATTAATCAAAGGACAAAAATCATACTATACAACTAGTTTTTACTCAAAAATAGTGTTTTATACAGTAAAAAAGATAATTTTTGTTAAAATTATCTTTCTAAAATTTAATTTTTGCACATTTTTTGAAAATTATTTTTTAATAAATTATTTAGTTCTACCGCATACTCGAGAGGTAATTCCTTTGTAAATTCTTCTATAAATCCTATTATTGATAATTCTATAGCTTTTTCTTCATCAATTCCTCTACTCATTAAGTAAAATAATTTTTCTTCGTCTAATTTAGATACTGTTGCTTCATGTTTAATTTTAGAGGATTCATTCTTACATATATTAGTTGGAATAGTATCACTTTTTGATAATTTATCTAAAAGGATAGTATCACATTTTATACTTGATTCTGAATTTTTTGCTGAATCTTCTATACTTACGATACCTCTATAACTTGCATTACCACCATTTTTAGCTATTGATTTTGCGATTATTCTACTTTCTGTATTTTTACCAATATGAATCATTTTGGCACCTGTATCTTGAATTTGATTATTTGATGCGATTGCGACTGATATACATTCTCCTTTTGAGTTATCTCCCTTTAAAATACATGCTGGATATTTCATATTTATTTTAGATCCTATATTTCCATCTATCCACTGCATTATCCCACCATCATCTACTATGGCTCTTTTTGTTACAAGATTATCAACATTGTTTGACCAATTTTGTATTGTTGTATATCTACATTTTGAATTTTTACCTACAAATATTTCCACTACAGCAGCATGTAATAAACTACTAGTATATGTTGGAGCTGTACAGCCTTCAATATAATGGACCTCTGAATTATCATCTACTACTATAAGGGTTCTCTCAAATTGCCCCATATCCTTTGTATTAATTCTAAAATAACTTTGAAGTGGTCTATCTAACTTAGTATTTGGTGGCACATAAATAAATGTTCCTCCACTCCATACTGAAGAATTTAATGCTGTAAATTTATTTTCATCATACTTAACTAATTTCCCAAAATATTTTTTAAATATATCTTCATGTTTTCTTAAGGCTGTATCTGTATCACAAAATATTATATTTTTTTCATCTAACTCTTTTATCATATTATGGTATATTACTTCGCTATCATATTGAACACCAAGTCCATCTAAATATTCTTTTTCTTGATCTATTATCCCTATATCATCAAATGTTTTTCTTACATTTTTATCTATATTATCCCAAGAGTTATGTATTTTATCATCAATTCTTTTATAATATGTAATATTTTGAAAATCTATATTTATCTTTGGACCAAATGAAGGAAGTTCTTTATTTAAAAATTCATTATATGAATTTAATCTATATTCAAGCATCCAAATTGGTTCTTTTTTTATCTTAGATAATTCTTTAATTTTTTCTTCATCTAGACCTTTTTCAAATACTACTTCCTTCATGGTTTCCTCCTATTTATTTATCAAATCTTTTATACCTAATATTGCGAGTGTTGCACATTTTTTTCTAGCTGGTTGCTTATATATATCTTCATACGCTGTTAATTCTTCCAATAACTCTTTATCATATTCTTCTTCGTTAATCATTTTTTCATAATTATCTATTATCCTAGTTGCCTCGTCTTTAGTCTTACCTATTAATTTTTGAATAGATATAGAAGCAGATGAAATTGCTATTGCACATGCTTCCCCATCAAATCTTATGTCAGTAATAATATTATTTTCAATCTTTAATTGTATATCAAAATTATCTATACAAGATGAATTATTTTTATTTTCTTTTATGTATTCTTTATCATCTACTAATCCTTTGTGAAATGGTTTTTCATAATTTTCTAGGATTATTGTTCTTTTAATATTCGCATCCAAATTATACACCTAAACTTTCTTCTAATATTTTATCATTATTTAATACTTCTATTAGTCTATCTGCATCTTCTTTTGTATTATAAAAATATATACTTATTCTACACGTATTCTTTATACCAAGTTCATCCTCTAATTTTTTTGCACAGTGACTTCCACTTCTAACACATATATTATATTTATCTAAATATATTGCTGTATCTTGCGCAAACACTCCGTCTATATTAAATGCAATTGTTGATCCTTCCACATTTTCGTTATATATTTTTACATGTTTTAATTTTTTCAATCCCTTTATTATATATGACTTTAATTCATCACACATTTCTTCTATATTATCTATTCCTATTTTATTAATGTAATCAATTGCGGCACCTAATCCTATTACTCCTGCGATATTTTGTGTTCCAGCTTCTAATTTATATGGTAATTCTTTATATTCTATTTCTTTTGGACTAGTAAAAGATATATTCATCCCACCACCATATTTAAGTGGTTTAACCTTATCTAATAATTCTCTTTTACCATATAATACTCCTATCCCTGTTGGACCAAGCATTTTGTGTGCTGAAAATGCCAAGAAATCTATATCTAATTTTTGTACATCTACATTTGTGTGTCCTACACTTTGCGCCCCATCTATAACTACAAGTATTCCATTTTTATGTGCATATTCTATTATTTCCTTTATTGGTCTTAAATCACCTATAACGTTAGATATATGCGCAATTGATATTACTTTAGTTTTGTCATTTATACTTTTTATAACATTTTCTAATGTTACTTCATGATTATCAGTTAATTTTATATAATTAACTTTTATTCCTATTTCATTTTCTAGTTCATACCAAGGAATTATATTAGATGCATGTTCACTTTTAGTAACTAAAACTTCATCACTTTCATTTAAACTATATTTAAAATATCCATCTATAATCATATTAAGAGATTCTGTTGAACCACTGGTGAATACTATTTCTTCACTGTTTTTAGCATTTATAAAATTTTTTACTTTTTCCCTTACTGATTCATACATTTCACTTGTTTTTAAACTAAGTGAATAATCTCCTCTATGTGCATTTGATGAATAATTAGTATAATAATCGCAAACACTATCAATTACACTCTTTGGCTTTAATGTAGTTGCGCCATTATCAAAGTATATAATATTCTTTCTTAGCATAGGAAAGTCATTTTTATAGTTCATATTATCACCTCCAATACTTTTTTATAATATTTTCTAATTTTTCTTTTATATTATCATCTATATCAAAGTCATTTAATAAAAATCCATGTATTAAAAGTCTATAACTAGATATTTCATCTAATCCTCTTGAATTTAAATAAAATAATTCCTCTTCATCAAATTTTCCTATATATGCCCCATGATACGCTAATGCATCATATTCATCAATAAATAAGTTAGGCTTAATACTTGATTTATTTTCATTCATTATTATTATTTTATTATCTTGATATAGATTACTATTTGTTGAACCATTTTTTATATAACCATTATTTACTATATTTATACTATTATTATTGATAGTAAGTCCATGTATATTAGCCTTACTTATAGTATTCTTACAATTATGGTAAATCTCTATATTATAGTTATTTTCATTAAGTGATATAGATGATATATTTAATAATACATAAGAGTTATTACCATTTATATTAACTTTTATATTTCTATTTATATTAGTACCAGCATCAAATATATTAATTGTAAGGGTGGAATTATCACACATATTAAATATATAATTAATCATTTTGTCTTCTTCATTAATTATAGTAAATTTAATATTAGAATTTTCCATTATATTTATTATCTTGCTAGTATTTTCTTCTATAATATAACTACTATTACCCTTAAAATCAATACTATCCTCTTCTATTAATATTTTATTCATTTTCATTTCTCTCACTTATTGTACTTGCACTATTTTTATAATTATCATAGCCATTTTTTTCTATTTCAAGAGCTAGTGAACTATCTTTTGTATCTTTTATATTACCATCTACCATTACATGAACAAAATCTGGCTTTATATATTCTAATATTTTTGGATAGTGAGTAATAATTAGTAATGATGTATTCTTATTTTCTTTTATATAATCATTAATATTTTTGCATACTATTTTTAAACTGTCTACATCAAGTCCTGAATCTAATTCATCTAAAATTATAAACTTTGGTTCAAGCATCTTTAGTTGTAATATTTCATTTTTCTTTTTTTCTCCACCAGAAAAACCTTTATTTATATTTCTATGAATCATAGATTCATCCATATTTAAATCTTTTGCTGCATTATTTATTTTTTTTATATATTCATATAATGGTATTGTCTTATCATAATTAATAGCAGTCCTAAGAAAATCAGATGTAGATACACCATCTATTTCACATGGTAACTGATTACACAAAAATATCCCAAGTCTTGCTATTTGATCAGTTGGCATATTTGTTATATCAACATTATTAAAATAAATACTGCCACCTTTTTTAATATATTTTTTATTATTTAATATTACCTTTGATAGTGTGCTTTTTCCTGTTCCATTTGGACCCATTAAGGCATGAACTTCACCATCTTTTATTTCTATATTAAAGTCTTTTAATATTTCTTTATCATCTATATATGCGCTAATATTATTAATCTTTAACATACTATCATCCCCAAACAACTCTATTTTATCACAAAAATGTATATTTTTTTAGTGTTTTTTGTTAAAATAAAAATAGGAAGGTGAAAATTATGGATTGTATTTTTTGTAAAATAATTAATGGAGATATTCCATCATATACAATATATGAAGATGATATAGTAAACGTATTTTTAGATATTAATCCTGTAAGTGTTGGACATACCTTGATTATACCTAAAAAACACTTTGTAAATTTAGATGATATTGATATTGAAACATTAACGCATATTAATAAAATAGCTAAAGATATTCATAAATTATTAAAAGAAAAATTAAATATTGATGATTTAAAAGCATCATATCTCTTTAAATAATAATTATAGTTTTTAAATATTGATGGCATGACTATAACACAGAATAATGGGGATGTTCAAGAAGTAAAACATTACCATATGCATATTATGCCATATTATAATGATGATATTAAAATGGATATTGAGGATGTGTATAAAAAAATAAAAGGAGAATAAGAACTGATTTGAAGAAAATCTACACGAAATAAAAAGCGTGTAGATTTTTATATGATAAAATTTAAATAAGGAGGAAATGAAATGGCAAGAGAATATAGAACTTTTACTAGAGAAGAAAAAATTAAGGCAGTAAAAATGGTACTTGTTGATAAGAAATCTCAAATGGAAGTTGAAAGAACTGTTTTAGGTAGGAAGAAATGCACAGGTACAATTAATGGATGGATAAGAGAGTACATTCAGGAAGGCGAGGAAAATTGTTTTAAAAAGAGAAAAGGATTGAAAAAGGTAGAAATAACCGAAGAAAATGTGAGATATGAAATATTAAAAAAATTCAACGCCTTCCTGGGAAAAGAAATACGTACAAATTCCAATTCATTGAAAAGTTCAAAAAACAATATGCAATAAATTTAATGTGCAAAGAATTAGACATATCAAGAGATGCTTATTATAAATGGTTAAAACGAAAAGATAACAAAAATAGATATGAATTAAATCATCAATCATTAAAACCTTTAATAAAAAAATATTATGATTTATCAAATGAAACTGCTGGTTATAGACAAATAAAGGAACAATTACAAGAACATGAAGGAATAGTAATTTCTTATTACATGTCATTTTTAATTAAATGTCACATAATGAAATTACCAGAGATTCGTAAGAAGAAAAAGAATAAAGGTAAATATACAGTAACTACTAAAGATGAAGAAAAGAAATATACTTATCAAAATATAGCTGAAAATATTGATATAGATGATATCTATAAAGTTATATCAACTGATACAACAGAAGTAAAATTAGAAGAAGATGGAAAACAAAATGTTTCGTTCTTCATTGATGCGTACAGTACAGAAATATTAGTATCATGTATTGGAAAATCCTTAGACAATGATTTTATAGAATATAATTTAGACTTGTTAAATAATAGTGGTTATAAACTTAATGATATGATATTACATTCATATCGTGGAGGAATGTATAAAAGTGGAATATATAATACAAAAACCGCTGAAATGAATCTTATTCCAAGTATGTCGGCACC
Source organism: uncultured Bacilli bacterium (assembly GCA_948687865.1). The sequence continues at coordinate 4,235 of CAPQQE010000018.1, read as the reverse complement.
TTATACATGTACTCATAATCCTTGGATAGAAACACTCAACGGTCAGTTTAAAGATTTCATCAAGAACAATTATCCCAAAAATCTTGATGAACTACAAATTGCATTAAATCAATTTGTATACTATAATAATAACATAAAAATTAAAAATAAACTAAAAACTACACCGATTAATTATCGATGTAGTCATAATTAGAACTTTTTATTTCATGTATAAATTTATTAAATCAGTTCTTAATTCCTTTTATTTTTTATAAATATCATCTATTAAATTACTAAGTACTAATTTTGAATCTATATTTTGATTATCCTTATCATATATACAAGTGTATCTAGGTATTTCACCATTTAAGATTTGAGTTTTACATTGTAAAAGTGCTTTTCTTTCTTTTCTAGATAATTGTTCTGTTTTTAATATTAATTTTATACTTTCAAGATAATCAACAAGTTCATCCTTTTCATATACATAATCTATTTGACCATTACTATATGTATATATATTAACTTCACCAAAAACCATTTTACTTGCTATATCATTTAAAACTTTGTTTGATAAGTCTTTATCAAATTCCATTGGAAGTTTTATTTCTTTTATACAAGTATTACTATCATTATTACTTTCACAACTAGTTTGTATTGTTTGAGAAACTTCATTTAAATACATTTCATGCATTTCTTGATCACCTATTCCCATAATTCACCTCTTTACGATGATATATACTATCAAAAAAAGGATAATATGTCAATTTTATAATTAACAACTATTAAAAAAGTTACTTAATTGTAACTTTTTTAGCAAACGAATGAACTAAGTATTATAGCAAGTAATATATAAAGTACTATTATTGTTACATACCCGCATCCGCGTGATGTTTGTGTACATGTAGTATTACATGTTGTATTTGTACATCCCATGAAATTACCTCCTAACTTAATTTATTTAGATATATGCACCTATTATTATTACTAATAGTATGAATAGTACTAGTATGATACCAGCACCTGTTCCATATGAGTGTGTCATTTTCATTCCTCCTTTTTTTCATGTTCACATTATTTTATGGTAAAACTACTAATAATGTGATTATATTTTTAAAAATATTGTTTTTATTTTGTTATTTTGTTATTATATATATGTGCATTATTAAGGAGGATAAATAATTATGAAAAAAATAGTAACAATAAGTATAATTTTAATTTGCACTATATTATTAGCTGGATGTGGTAATACAAAATTAAAAAATGGTGAAGAAGTTGCATTTAAAATTAATAAAAGCAATATAACTGCAGATAAATTATACAAAGAATTAAAGAATAAATATGGTATTTCTGTTGTAATTGATATTATAGATAAAGAAATATTAAATACAGTTTATAAGGATGACTCAGAAATAGAAAAACAAGTAACAAATCAAATTGAATCATTAAAAGCTCAATATAGTACTAACTTTGATGAGACACTAAAAAATGCAGGATATGATAGTGAAAATGAATTAAAAGAATATTTTTTATTAAATTATCAAAGAAATAAAGCTATTGAAGATTATGTTAAAAATAATATAAAAGATGATGAAATAAAAAAATACTATACAGAAAATACTAAAGGTGATATTAGCGCTAAACACATTCTTATTAAAGTAGATACAGACAAAGAAGATGGACTTACAGATGAAGAAGCTAAGAAAAAAGCTGAGGAATTAATTAAAAAATTAGATAAAGGTGAAGACTTTGATAAACTTGCTAAAGAAAATTCTGATGATACAGGTTCTGCACAAGATGGTGGAAATTTAGGATTCTTTAATACTGGCGAAATGGTAAAAGAATTTGAAGATGCTGCATATAACTTAGAAGTTAATAAATATACAAAAAATCCCGTAAAAACTAGTTACGGATATCATATTATTTTAAAAACTGGTGAAAAAGATAAATCAAAATTGAAAGATGTTAAAGATAACATCGTTAAAACTTTGGTTAACGAAAAATTAGAAGAAGATAAAACTTTACAAATAACTGCGCTTGGTGAACTTAGAAAATCTAATGGGTTAAAATTCAATGATTCTAGACTAAAAAAAGATTATAAAGAATACATAGATAACGCCATTAAAGAAGTTAAAGAACAATAAGAAGGCATCTAATTGCCTTTTTTTAATCCCTTACTATATAACTTTTGCTTAATAAAATATTCCAATTCAGAGCCCGAATATTTACTTTTATATTTATTATATAATTTATTATACTCTTTATTATATAATTCATCATTTACTAAATTCTTTGAATTTAGTATATTAATTATATCTTCCTTATCATAACCTTTATTAATAAGTTCGTTTATTATCCTCTGTTTTAAAACATCTCCACCGTAACTTTTATTTAACTTAATTTTTTTATCTATTGATCTCGAAAGATTTATTAATATCTCTTCTTTAGGAAAACTGCTAATTTCTTCATCTATAATGGTATTATCTAACTTTAATAATATTAAATCTTTTCTTATTTTATTTAATCCGTAATTATTTAGTTTTACTTTATCTAATATATAACATCTAACATATTCTCTATCATTCAATATATTATTATTTCTAAGTTTCAATATAATTTCATCAATTAGATTTTGATCTATTTTTTGATTAATCAAATATTTTCTAATCTCTATTTCAGATCTCATTTTTATACTAATGTATTTTAATACTTTATCATATATCATATAATTATTATTATCACTTATAATATCATTATAATTATCATTTATTTCTTTATTAATAAGTAAATTATATTTTATTATTATATCTTCATGCAAAATTGTAGTTTCGCCATTATCAAAAAACAACTTATATTTTCCTTTAGATAATTTTTTATATTTTAGTATTCTCATATTACCTCCTATAACGAAACTATGTTCGTAAGTAATTTTAATTAAAAACTTAATACTATTCTTTAACGTGTATTAAGTTTTCTGATACTTCTTCTAATGCCTTCCCTATATTCTTTGAACAAACATATTTATTTTCATCAAGCTGATAATGCTTTGTTTCCTTCATCTGATTTGATCTTTTAGATACAATATACACTAACTGATACTTTGAAGGAATAATATTTAATACTTTATCTATTGATGGATACAAAATTATCACACTCCCCAATAAAATAATATATTAAATTTAAGTTTGAGTCAACGATTTGTAAAAATATTGACATTTTTTTACAAATTAAGCCACCTTACGTGAAAATTCACTATTATTATCTTTAACTATTGTATTAATAACCATATCATATTCTTTTCTTCTTTGAATCTTATTCTTTTTTTGATCATCTATATTGCTAAGAAAATTTTTTGTTTCTTGCGTACTTCCAAGAAAACTTGATATTGATGAAAAAAACAAATCTCCTCTTCCATTTATAAAATATGTATATATATCTTTTGCTAGCACTATTGAACATATATCACTGAATATTGAATCATCTAAAGTACAGCAATCGTCTACTTTATCTAAATAAAAATCTTTGACGTCTTCATCATATATACTCTCACCTATTACATCAAGTATAATCCTATCCTTTAGTCTACTATTAATATTATGTCCATATGATTTTCCATCTTCATCTTGATAAATAATACCCGAAGTATATAAACCATCCACTATATTAGTACTCATAACTTCTAGAGCAACACTCGCATATGAATATAATTTACTATATCCATTACTTTTTTCGTCTGATACTTTACTTATTATTGTATTATTATCAGCATTATATTCATATATTATATTTTTTGTTAGATCCTCTTCATTTTCATGTACTCTAATACTACTTAATAATCTTAACAACATATAAAAATTAATAGGAATATCCAGCTTATCAAAATATCTCATAAATTTTATTATAAGAGTATTTAATATTTCCTTATCACGATTTGGTAAGTTTTTATTTGAATTTATAATTCCATAAATTTGTTCTTCCATAATCTTTTCTCCTATAACTATAATTATACCATAAAATCATAAATAAGTGTATTAATATAGAAAAAATTCCATATGGAATTTTTAGAATTTATTTGAACAACTATCATCAATGTTAGTACATACATTTTCTTCTGAACAAGTATATTCTGGAACATAAGTATGTTTATAAATATGATTATTTACTACTCTTGTATGTATTGGGCAAACATGTCCTTTCCCCTTTTTGATAGACTAAATTTCTACCCTTTCTAGTAGAAAATCTATAGCATTTATTTGTTT
>CAPQQE010000017.1:11722-19084 GCA_948687865.1 uncultured Bacilli bacterium | reverse complement strand
AGGATATAGATGATGCGATATCTATTAAAAAAAGTGGAGAAAATTATATTTTAGGAGTTCATATAGCGGATGTATCTTATTATGTTAGAGAAGGTAGTGAACTTTATAAAGAAGCGTATAATAGAGCTACTAGTGTTTATTTAGTTGATAGAGTAGTGCCAATGTTACCACATAAGTTATCTAATGGTATATGTTCACTTAATCCAAATGTAGAAAGATTATCTATATCATGTGTAATGGAAATTACTCCAAATGGTAAGATTATTTCTCATGATATATTTGAAAGTGTAATAAAATCAAGAATTCAAATGACTTATAAAAAAGTTAATAAAATATTAAATAATGAGTCTATACCTGAAGGATATGAAGATTATGTAGAAGATTTAAGGTTGATGCAAGAACTTTCTAAAATATTAAGAAAAGAAAAGTTATCAAGAGGATATCTAGATTTTGATACAAAAGAGGCAAAAATATTAGTAGATGAAAAATGTAAACCATATGATATTGTACTACGTGATCATGGTATAGGGGAAAATATAATTGAAGACTTTATGATAGCGGCTAATGAAACAGTAGCGCAGCATATATACTATATGGGACTTCCTTTTGTATATAGAATTCATGAGGTTCCAGAAACTGAAAAGATAGAAGAGTTTTTAAAATCAATAAGTATACTAGGTTATCAAGTAAAAGGAGATAGAAATTTTACTTATCCAAAATCAATGAAAAATCTATTAGATCAATTAAGAGATAAAGAATCATTTGATATACTATCAACGCTACTTTTAAGATGTATGAAAAAAGCAGTATATAGACCCGAAAACTTAGGACATTATGGACTTGCATCTAAGTGTTATACACATTTTACATCTCCTATTAGAAGATTTCCTGATACAACAGTTCATAATTTACTTAGAAAATATATATTTAATACTCCAAATGAAAAAGAACTTACAAGATTAATATCATACTATGAAGAGATTTTACCTGCTTTATGTGATAATGCATCAGAAAAAGAAAGGGAATCAGTAGAGTGTGAAAGAGATGTAGAAAGTATGAAAATGGCTGAATATATGGAGGATCATATTAACGAAGAATATGATGGAATAATATCTTCTGTTATGAACTTTGGACTTTTTGTACAACTTGATAATATGATAGAAGGTTTAGTTCATATATCAGAAATAAAAGGGGATTATTATAACTTTGATGAAACTACTCATACATTAAGAGGAGAGAAAAAAGGTAAAATATATAAACTTGGACAAAAAGTAAGAATTGTAGTAACAGGTGCATCAAAAGAAAATAGTACAATAGATTTTAATTTGGTAGAGGAAGGTAAAAATGGAAATAATAAATAGAAAAGCAAAATTCGATTATGAAATAATAGATAAATATGAAGCTGGAATAGTCTTAACTGGTACTGAAATAAAATCAATTAGAAATGGCAATGCTAATATAAAAGATAGTTATGGTATTATTAGAAATAATGAAATATTCTTACTTAATATGTTTATTTCAGAATATAAAGAGGGAAATATTTTTAATCATAATGAAACAAGAACAAGAAAGTTACTACTTCATAAAAATGAAATAAAGAAAATAGATGATAAAATTAAAATAAAAGGTTTTACATTAATTCCATTAAAATTATACTTTGCAAGAGGAAGAGTAAAAGTTGAACTAGCAATTGCAAGAGGGAAACATACATATGATAAAAAAGAAACATTAAAGCAAAGAGATATTCAAAGAGAAATGCAAAAGACATTAAAAGGAAAGTATTAATTTTCCTTTTTTGTGTAATATATTTATATATACATAGTAAAAAATAGTTAAATTTTTTGACCTTTTAAGTAAATAGTGATATAAAGCATCGTCTTCAAAGGGGAGGAAGTTAATAATGAAAAAGAAAAATTTATTAAGAAAGCAATTATTACTTAGTGCATTAGCATTTTCGTTAGCAAGTACAACTGGATGTGGTAAAAAAGCAGACTGTGATATAGAAGATCCTCATGCACATTTATATACAAATGAAGAGGGATATACTAGATATATTGATAAAGAATATATTAAATATGAAGGTTATACTAGAAGTGATGATTATATTAATATAGAAGGTCAAGAAAAATTTTATAAATTCTTAGATAAGAAAGATATACTTAGAATTGATGATAATCTTGGTGTTATTTTATCTAAACAAGAGCAAAATCAAGATTATATTGAATATAGATATGAATATACTTATTACCAGCCAATTCCTCATTATTATACTATAAATAAAGTAACACAAGTGTATTATACATATATACCTGTTACATATCATTCATGGACAAGTAATCCAGATCATTGTAATTTAACAGGGGAGCAAAGATTATGCCATTATGTATATACAGCATATAAAATTGAAAAAGATGAAAAAGGGAAATATGTTTTAATACCTAGTAAAGACGTTGATAATATTAAAGAAGTAATGGATGAATATCCATATATTAAGGAAAAGTATTATAAAGTAGTAAATCCTGAATATGGATATGACCTTGATTATGAGGATGGTCCAGAGGAAGAATTAAGTCCTGAAGAACTTGAAGAAATAAAGCAAAATCTTGATTCAAGTCAAAATAATAATATAAATAACATGCTTAGTTTAAAACAATCATCAAAAAATTTATAATTTGTATTTTAAAACTACCATACATAAATTAATAGGTAGTTTTTATTATTTGATTACACAAAGCTCAAAATATATATAATTTTGACTTTTTAATAATTTTATAATATAATCTTGTTTACGGGGCTGTATATGGTTTCGACAGAAATGCTGAGCTCTAAGTTGCAAGTCGAATGCACACGTTACGTGCAAAAAACAAATAAACGGAAACAAAATTAAAAACGCATTTGCATCATTATTCAGAAGCAATAGTGTTGCCCTAGCTGCTTAAGTCAGAAATGCAATCTTCTATTTTCTTTTCTTGCGTAGATTATAGAAGATTCGATTTTAGCAAGATATATTATTATTTTGTCTAAGAATAATAATGAATAATTTTAGACTTACTAGTTTATAGGTTGTTGGTTACTTTTATAAATTAGGAATCTAGTTAATCAACTAAACTTGTAGATGCTTATTGTTATGTATTTTTGGACAGGAGTTCGACTCTCCTCAGCTCCACCATGTGGTTATAAAACAAAAAATTTAGTTTTGTTTAAATATAGATTTTTAGGGGGTTTTAATATATATGACATTAGAAGAAGCTAAACAAATATTTAATATTACAACTTTGACAGTTGATTTAAATTTAAAGAAAATGTATAAGAATTTAATATTTTTAAATCACCCTGATGCTCATCCAAATGAAGATCAGGAATACTTTAAAGCAAAAATTCAAGAAATTACAGAGGCTTATAGCATATTAGAACGTAGTATTAGTATTTTAAATAATAATATTAATAAATCTCAAAATGAAGAATATGAAATAAATAAAAAAATAAGAAGAGAACAAATTTTAACTGAGATTGTAGTTAAGTCTTATTATCAATCTCAAAATGAAGTTAATCAATTAAAAGCAGTCTTGCTAGAACAATATATAGATAAAGCTTCAAAAGCGTCTGTTAAAAAAGCAAAAGCAATTCAAAGTATCTTAAAGCCAATAACTATGGAAGTTGCTAGCAAAGAATGTGCAATTATAAACAAATTTCTAAAAAACAATATAGATATTTTTATGAAAGAAAATGGACTACAAATTGTTGAATCTGGTAATGCTTTTCTTTGGATGATGATGGAGCCATTGTATTTTTTAGATTTTATTCCTGATTGGTATGAAAAGGTTTTATCTAAAGATAATTTACCAAAAATAGAAAAGAAATAATTGGAAGTCAAATATTAAATTTTTACAATCAAAACAAATCCACAACTAAATACAAAGTAGTTTGTTTTTGACTTCGTCAGGTCCACCATTGACATTTATGTTGCAACTATTCGAACTTTCAATAAATGATACCAATCAATGAGATTGGAATTTTTTTATGTTTATAAGATAATTTTGCTATTTATGGAAAAATCCTAAGAAATTACATACTTTGCCAACACAAAATAATATATGAATAACAATATTTCCATGCTATAATATAATTAATTGTAGTTTAGGAGTTGATGTGTACTATGAAAAAAATTATTTTAGATACAGATACATATAATGAAGCAGATGATTTATTTGCTTTATCATATTTATTAAAAAATAAAGATTTATTTGATATAAAAGCAATAACAATATGTCCTTTTAAACATAGTGGATATAAAAAGACTGTATCAGATTCAATAGATGATAGTTATATAGAAACTTGTAAAATTTTTGATTTTTTGAATATATCTGATAAATCTATTATATATAAAGGAAGTAGAGATTATTTATCAAATGGATATATGGAAGATAATGATGCGGTAGAAAAGATAATTGAGATTGCTAAAGAAAATGATAAGACAACTATTGTAGCAATAGGATGCTTAACTAATATAGCGTTATCAATAAAAAAAGATCCATCCATAATTGATAAGATTGAAGTAATATGGCAAGGTAGTAATTTCTTATTTGGTGATAATAAAGATTTTAATTTTAGACAAGATGTAGAAGCTGTTAAAACAGTATTTTATTCAAAAATTAAATTAACAGTAATGCCTTGTTCCCCCATAACATCAAACTTAATGACCTCAATTTATGAATTAAAAGCAGAAATTGGAGGTCAAAATGAATTATGTGATTATTTATGTGATAAATTTTATAATAGATTTTGGGGTCCTCATAAAAGATGGCCATTATGGGATATAGGCTCTATAGCATATATAATTAATAAAAATTGGTTTAAAGAGATGGATATAAGTTGCCCAATAATTAATGATGATAATACTTTTACTCACACTACAGGTAATCATAATATAACATTTATTAAACAACTAAATGCTAATTCTATATATAAAAATCTTTTTGCTTCTTTAATAAAGTAAAAGCTGTAGATATCTACACCATTCGTACCAATATGAGATCAATGTATGCCGAAAGGTGTACTTTTTACATAATTAAATTTAAAAATATTTATTTTACAAGTTTTCAATCTAAATTAATCAATAGAAATAAAAGATTACTAATTTTTTATGATTTTTATATACTATATAAGCTAAAGAAATTAAATAATGGATAAAATATATGATGAATATTTTCTAAATTAAAAAGTCAAATACAACTCTTAAATTTCAATTGAAAAAGTTGCATTTAACTCTTGAAGTAATAATTAATTCTAAAGATATTGAAAAAATTAATAAAATATTTTATAATAAAGTTAATAAAGAAAAAGAGGGATGATATTTATTCTATTATAAGATTAAATGTCGTTTTTTAATAACTAAAAGAAATGGAGAAATGTTATATGAAAAAAGTAGAATTTATTTTTTGTGAAGATAAATCAATAGTATCAGTTAAAATTGGTTATTCATTGGGAACAGTTTATATATCAAATTTAAAAAGTGATAAAGGATATGAATTATTTAATTTTGGTTACTGTCCCTCTATTAAAGATTTTTATTACAATAAAAATGTCCATTTGCCTAAAAAAGTTGTAGAATACTTTGAAAGTGTAGGTAAATCAAAGATTGTAGATGGGCAAATGAGGGAATTAGGAATATATAATAAAGAAGATATTAGTTCACTATTACAGGAATACAACGAATTACAAACAAAAACTGAAATTCAAAGAGAAAAAATTCTGAATTTTAAAAGAACTATAAAAAATAAAATCCAATAAAAAAATAGGTAAAATTTTATAAGACATATCAATTATTTCTGTTGCTGAAGAAGTTGAAAAACAAAAATTAGTAAAACAATTAGTCCAAGAAAATTATAAAAAGTAGTGAAAACTACTTTTTTAGTGTTAGTATAATTATGAGATTATATATAGTAACATTCTTTTTAATTATTTCACATAAAATATGATATATGATATAATCTTTATGAGGTGTAAATATGTTTGAAAATAAAAAGATATTTATATTAGGAATGGCTAGAAGTGGTTATGAAGCTGCTAAATTACTCAGTAAATATAATAATGAAATATTAGTAACTGATGGTAAAAATCAGGATGAAAATTTAGTTAATGAGTTAAATAACTTAGGTGTTAAAGTAGTTATTTCTAAGGATCAAATTTCCCTGCTTGATGATAGTTTTGATTATGTAATCAAAAATCCTGGTATAAAATATGATAATGAAGTTGTTGTTAAAGCTAAAAATCTTGGTATAAATGTAATAAATGAAGTAGAGATGGCTTATTATTTTTTAGATAAAAGTGTTAATATAATAGGTGTTACAGGTTCAAATGGAAAAACAACAACAACAACCTTAATATATGAGATTATGAAAAGAAAATATGAAAACGTATATTTAGGAGGAAATATAGGAATTCCTTTATCTAATTTTGTTTGTGACATAAAACCAAATAGTTATTTAATATTAGAAATAAGTGATCATCAACTATGTGATATGTATAATTTTAAGACAAATGTAAGTATATTAACAAATATAACACCAACACATTTAGATTTTCATGAATCATATGAAACATATAAACAAATAAAAAAGAGAATATTTAATAATCATACAAAAGAAGATTTAGCAGTAATAAACAGTATGGATGAAGTAAGTTTAAATATAACAAAAGATTTAAATGATACGAAAGTGTATTATGGAGATGATAAAAATAATTTAGCGTATTTTGATGAAAATGGAATTTATTATAATAATGAATTGATAATTAATATTGATGAAATTATATTAAAAGGGAACCATAATTATCAAAATATTATGGCTGCGATTATTGCAGTAAAACATTATGGAGTTGATAATGATACAATTAGAAGAGTAATTACTAATTTTAAAGGAGTAGAACATAGATTAGAATTTGTAGATGAGATAAATGATGTTAAATATTATAATGATTCAAAATCAACTAATTGTGTATCAACAATAACAGCACTAAATTCGTTTAATAGTAATGTAATATTGTTATTAGGAGGGTTAGACAGAGGTCACTCATTTCATGATTTAGATAGTGTAATAAATAAAGTTAAATGTATAGTTTGCTTTGGGGAAACAAAAGAAAGAATAGAAAAGTATTGCTTAGAAGTAAATGTAAAATGTTATAAAAATGACACCTTAAAGAATGCTATGGAAGTTGTTAAAACTATAAGTGAGCCTTCTGATATAGTTTTGTTAAGCCCAGCATGCGCATCATGGGATCAATATGAAAGGTTTGAAGATAGAGGCAATGAATTTAAAGAATTAGTAAAGGAAATACGAAAATGAATATAAAAGAGTATAAAAA
>CAPQQE010000017.1:1461-11712 GCA_948687865.1 uncultured Bacilli bacterium | reverse complement strand
TGGTGGAATAAGTATGAGTGGTATTGCAGAAATACTTATTAATTGGGGATATAAAGTTAGCGGATCTGATATGTCAGAAAGTGACACAACTCAAAAATTAAGAGATAATGGGATATTAGTTAATATAGGTCAAATTAAAGAAAATATAACTAGTGAAATAGATTTAGTAGTTTATACAGCCGCTATAAAAGAAGATAATGCTGAATTAGTTGAAGCTAGAAATTTAAACATTAAGACAATAGAAAGAGGGAATTTTTTAGGCGAAATAACAAAATTATTTAGAGATGTTATAGGTATTGCTGGTACACACGGTAAAACAACAACTTCTTCTATGGTATCTAGTTCATTTATGTCTGCTAATTTAGATCCTAGTATCCAAATAGGAGCTAATCTTAATGTTATTAATGGTAATTACAGGGTTGGAAATAGTGATTATTTTATAATTGAAGCATGTGAATATTGTGAAAGTTATTTAAACTTTAAGCAAAGAAGTGCAATAGTTACTAATATTGATAATGATCACTTAGATTATTTTAAAAACATTGATAATATAGAAAAATCATTTCAAAATTATGTAAAATTATTACCTACTGATGGATTATTAGTAGTTAATATGGATGATGAAAGATGCTATAACTTAAGAAATTATACAGATGCACATGTACTTTCAGTTAGTATAGATAATGAAGATGCAGATTATTATTCATCCAATATAGACTTTGATGAAAATGGATTTCCTAGTTATGATTTAATGAGTAATGGTGAAAAAATATCTAGAATAAGATTAAATGTTGCTGGTATTCATAATGTACTAAATTCTCTAGAGTGTATCGCATTATGTTTATGGTATAAGATAGATATAGAAAGCATAAAAGATGGTCTTTTAAAATTTAATGGTGCAAGTAGAAGATTAGAATATAAAGGCAAATTTAATGGTGCAAGTATATATGATGATTACGCACATCATCCAACTGAAATTAATGCAACATCAAAAGCAGTATTAAAAAAGAAATTTAATGAATCATGGGTAATATTTGAAGCACATACTTATAGTAGGGTAAAAAATCATTTAAATGATTTTATTACATCACTTAAAGATTTTGATCATATTATAGTAATTGATATATATGCTGCAAGAGAAATTAATGTATATGATGTTAATGAAAATCAAATTGTATCTAAACTACTTGAACTTGGAAAAGATGCTATATATATTAAAGATTATGATGAAATAAAGAAATATTTACTCAATAATGTAAAAGAAAATGATATAATTTTAACATTAGGTGCTGGGAATGTAACTAAAATATGCAATAAATTGTTAGAGGACTAATAAGTCCTCTTTTTTTGTCAATAATAATAAAGGTGACTAATATGATAATAAGACTTGGTTATGTTGCAATTAGTAAAGCATTAGATAATATAACAACATCTAGTACTATAACATATACAAATTATAAGAATATAGAAAATAAAGATGAAAAATTAGATAATATTATAAAATCAAATTTAATAGATTTAGAAAAAATATTAAACTATAATATAAAAAATAACATACATTTTTATAGACTTACATCTAAATTAATTCCATTATCTACACATAAAGATGTAGATTTTGAATATATAAATAGATATAAAAAATATTATAAAAATATAGCTGAATTAATTAAAAAAAGTAAAATGCGAGTAGATGTACACCCGGATCAGTTTTGTGTACTTAATAGCACAAATAGTGAAATAGTAAATAATTCAATAAATATACTAAAATATCATATAGAAATTTTAGAAGAATTAGAAATAGATAATCCAATTATTGTCCTTCATGTTGGAAGCAATGTATTTGGTAAAGAAAAATCAATAAGTAGATTTATAAATAATTTTAACAAACTACCTAATAATATAAAAAAATCAATTGCTATAGAAAATGATGATAAAATATTTAATGCAGAGGATGTATTAAATTTATGTAAAAGATTAAATGTTCCTATGGTACTTGATTATCATCATCATATATGTAATCCTTGCTTTGGCATAGAAAATCTATTTAAAGATATATTTAATACATGGAAAAATATAAGACCTAAGATACATTTTTCATCACCAAAAAATAAGACTAAAAAAGATTTTAGATCCCACCATGATTATATAAATAGTGATGATTTTATTAATTTTATAGAAAAGATAAGAAAATATAATATAGATTTAGATATTATGATAGAAGCAAAAGCAAAGGATGATGCATTATTTAGACTCGTTAGAGAACTAAAATATAAGACAAATTATAAATTTTTAGATGATACATCTTTTAAAATTTAATATTGACTAAACATAAATAATTTATTAAAATATTCTTGCAGTAAGAAAGGAATATTTATGAAAAAACAATTCAGCGGTAGTTATATCTATTTAGGTTGTATTAAAAATTATAATAAAAAAGTAATAGGAATGATTGGTAGAATTAAGAATAATAAATATATAAGTATGTTTCTAAAAATAAATGAAAATAGTTATATAGATTTAAGTTCTAATGAATTATACAAAAAAGAAGAAGCAAAAAATATACAAATATTAAATAGATTAAATCCTAATAAAATGTTTAGTAATAAATCATTAAAAAAGGTTCTAGATAGAAATGAATATTCTATTTAGAACTTTTAATTTGTACAAAAATGGCTATTTTCTGATATAATATTAATATGAGAAAGATATTTAGTTTTTTTATTGTTATTTTTTTTAGCATAAGTTAATGTATTTGCAGATGAAATACAGATAAAGTCTAATAATGCTATATTATATAATTTAACAGATGATATTGTTTTATATGAAAAAGAAGCAGATAGAAGTGTTAATATTGCAAGTTTGACTAAAATTATGACTGCACTGGTTGCTATTGAAAATATTGACAATTTTGATGAAGAAATATTAGTTACAAGAAATATGCTTAAAAATGTAACAAATGATTTATCAGTTGCGGGATTTAAAGTAGGAGATACACTATCATATAATAAATTATTATATGGTACAATATTAAAATCAGGAGCGGATGCTACTGAAATACTTGCCCATTGTATAAGTGGATCAGAAAAAGAATTTGTAAAACTTATGAATGCAAAAGCAAAAGAATTGAAAATGAATAATACTAGTTTTTCAAATGTTATTGGAATAGAGGGAGAAAATCATTATTCAAGTGCTAGAGATTTAATGACTTTACTTAAATATGCATTAAATAATGAGAAATTTAAAGAAGTATTTACAACAGTCATATTTGAAGATATGAGTGGGCCATTAAATATTATAAAAAATCAAGATGCTTATAATATGGATTATATAAAAGGTGCTAAAACAGGATATACAAGTAGAGCTGGGTTATGTCTTGCTAGTTATGCAAAAAAAGATAATACAGAATTTATATTAATAACAATAGGAGCGCCACATGATAATAGAAATGAACATTTTGTAGATACTAAAGATATATATGAGTACTTTTTTAAAAATTATGATTATATTAATATATTATCAAAAGGAGATAATATTATAAAATTAACTAGTAAATACGGAAAAGAATATGAAATAAAGTCAGATAAAGACATAAAAATGTATTTAAATAAAAATATAACAAAGAGTGATTTAATATATAAATATAAAGGTAAAACTAATTTAGAAAAAGGTACTAAAAAGAAAGAAAAAGTTGGAGATTTATATATTATGAATAATGAAGAAGTTTTATACTCGCTAAATGTATTATCTCCAGATAATATATCATTCGATTTTATATTTTTTGTTAAAAATAATAAAGAAATTTTATTTTTACCATTACTAACTATATTAATAGTATATATGATAATAAGAATAAAAAAAAGATAATTATCAATAATATATATAAGGTGATTATTATGTATTATTTAAATTATTTTTTTATTTTTTCAATAATTGGTCATTTAATAGAAACCATTATTTTCAAAATGTTTGATTGGAATTTAGAAAGTGGTTTTCTTTTTGGATATTGGACTCCAATATATGGTATAGGAGCTATACTTATTATAATTATATCAAAATATGTATTTAGAAAATTAAAAATAAATAAATTTTTAGAAGTAATAATATATTTAATATTAATAATATTTATATTAACCTTAGTAGAATTTATAGGTGGAAATCTATTAGAACTTTTATTTCATAAAGTATTTTGGAATTATTCTGATCATAAATATCATTTGGGTAAATTTATAGCACTAGATGTTTCACTTATGTGGGGAGTTTGTTCAATTATTCTTTTATATTTTATTAAACCATGGATGGATAAAATAGTATCTAAGATTCCAAAATTTATAACATATATTTTTGTTATTTTATTTATAATAGATTTAACCTTAACATTGATATTAAAACTAAAATAGAATCAATAAAGAAGCTTGATTCTATTTAATTTTGTTTCAATAAATCCCTCATCTTTTAGATTCTTTAATTCTCTCATAAGTGCACTTCTATCTACGCCTAAATAATCAGCAAGTTCTGTATAATTCATATTTAAAGTAAAAGATTTTGATAAATATTCATTTTGTTTCATATCAAAGTATTCTAAAAGTTTTTCTCTAATTGTTTTTTTAGTAAGTAAATCAATTCTATTATTCATATTGGATACTTTATTAGCGAGCATTTGTAACATGTTATTTATTACTTCATTATGGTATGGACATGATTTTTTACATCTTTTAATTATATGATCATAATCAAATGTAGTGATAGTACAGTCAGTAGTTGCAACTACTGATAATTCATTTGAATAAGATGAAAATATTTCACCGAATATAGATCCCTTTTCTAATTTTTCAATAATGATTCTATTTCCATTAAAATCATTTTTTATTAAATTTGCAGATCCTTCAGTTACTATTCCTATTATATTGGTATTTGCAAGGTTAGATATTATAGTTGTATCTTTTTTATATGAAATATTTTTAGCATTAAAACAATTAAGCATATACTTGACATTTTGTTCGTCAATACCCTTAAATATAGTTATTTCCTTCATTTATAAGGCCTCCTATAACATTTAAATTAACTAATTTAATTATATTTCATTTTTGTTGCAAATGCAACACTTAAAAATTTTTTTTTTTGTTATAATGAGTATGTAAATAGTAGGAGGACTAAGTAGTATGAAAGTTATTAAAAGAGATGGAAAAATAGTAGACTATGATAGGAGTAAAATAAAGATTGCTATTGAAAAAGCAAATAAAGAAGTTGATAAAAAAGATCAAGTGTCTGATAAACAAATAGAAAATATAATTAAATATATTGAAGATCAAAAAAAGAAAAGGATGCTGGTAGAAGATATTCAAGATGAAATTGAAAAGAAGCTTATGGAGTACAAGAAATTCAATCTTTCAAAAGCGTACATTGTATATAGATATAATAGAGCTTTAATAAGAAAAGCAAATACAACTGATGAATCTATACTTAGATTAATTAGAAATGAAAATAAAGAACTAGCAGAAGAAAATTCAAATAAGAATACAATGCTTGCATCAACTCAAAGAGACTATATAGCAGGGGAAGTATCTAGGGACTTAACTGATAGAATTATACTTCCAGAAAAAATATCAAAAGCTCATAAAGAGGGTATGATACATTTTCATGATGCAGATTATTTTATACAACCAATATTTAACTGTTGCTTAATAAATATATCTGATATGCTTGATAATGGTACAGTAATGAATGGAAAATTAATTGAAAGTCCAAAATCATTCCAGGTAGCATGTACTGTAACTACTCAGATAATCGCAGCAGTAGCATCTAATCAATATGGTGGACAATCTGTTGATATGAAACACTTAGGTAAGTATTTAAGAAAGAGTTTTGATAAATATAAAAAGAAAATTAGTGAAAAATATAAAAATAAATTAGATAAAGAAACTATAGAGGACATTGCTATGGATAGACTTAAAGATGAATTATCGGCAGGGGTTCAAACTATTCAATATCAAATCAATACTTTAATGACTACAAATGGTCAATCACCTTTTGTAACACTATTTTTACATTTGGAAAAAGATGATCCTTATATAAAAGAAAATGCAATGATAATAGAAGAAATATTAAATCAAAGATATGAAGGAATAAAAAATGAAAAAGGTGTTTATGTTACACCAGCATTCCCTAAATTAATCTATGTACTTGATGAACATAACTGTTTAAATGGTGGAGAATATGATTATTTAACAGAACTTGCATGTAGATGTTCTGCTAAAAGAATGTATCCAGATTATATTTCTACTAAAAAAATGAAAGAAATATATGAAGGAAATATATTTAGTCCAATGGGATGTAGAAGTTTCTTATCTCCATGGAAAGATGAGAATGGCAACTATAAATTTGAAGGAAGATTTAATCAAGGTGTAGTATCAATAAATCTACCTCAAATAGGGATATTAGCTCAAAATGATGAGAAGAAATATTTTGAAATATTAGATGAAAGATTAGAGATTTGTAAAGAAGCTTTAATGTGTAGACATCATTCATTACTTGGAACTATTTCTGATACATCACCAATACACTGGCAATATGGTGCTATTGCAAGACTTGAAAAGGGCGAAAAAATTGATAGATTATTAAAAGGTGGGTATTCTACATTATCTTTAGGCTATATTGGAATATATGAAGCTACTAAACTTGTAACAGGAGTTTCTCATACTGATCCAGTTGGTGAAAAGTTTGCAATTAAACTTATGAAGTATTTAAGAAATGCTTGTGATACATGGAAAAAAGAAACAGGTCTTGGATTTGCTCTTTATGGAACACCAGCAGAAAGTTTATGTTATAGATTTGCTAGAATAGACAAGGAAAAATTTGGAAGCATAAAGGATATTACTGATAAAGGATATTATACAAATTCATATCATGTTGATGTTAGAGAAAAAATAGATGCATTTACTAAATTAAAATTTGAAAGTCAATTTCAACCAATATCATCAGGTGGTTGTATATCATATGTGGAAATACCTAATATGCAAAATAATCTTGATGCATTAAAAGAATTGATTAAATTTATATATGATAATATTCAATATGCAGAATTTAACACTAAATCAGATTATTGCCATATTTGTGGTTTCGATGGAGAAATCATAATAAATGATGATAATGAGTGGGAATGTCCTAACTGTGGTAATAAAGATCATTCTAAAATGAATGTTGCAAGAAGAACTTGTGGTTATTTAGGTGAAAATTTTTGGAATGTTGGTAAAACTAAAGAAATAAAATCAAGGGTAACGCACTTATAATGTATTTTGCAGATATAAAAAAAGTAGATATAGCAAATGGTCCAGGTGTAAGGGTATCTCTATTTGTGAGTGGATGTACACATCACTGTAAGGGATGCTTTAATGAAGAAGCTTGGGACTTTAAATATGGAAAAGAATTTACTGAATTAGAAGAAGATGAAATAATTAATTTAATTTCACCTAATTATATAGAAGGAATTACTTTTTTAGGAGGAGAACCTTTTGAATATATTAACCAACAGGGAATATTAAAAATAGTTAAAAGAATAAAAAGAGAATTTCCAAATAAAACGATATGGTGTTATTCAGGTTATACTTTTGATAAAGATATTTTAGAAAATATGTGTAAAATATATAAAGAAACTAGAGAACTTCTTTCTTATATAGATGTTATAGTAGATGGTAAGTTTATTTTAGAAAAGAAAAATATAAAGTTAAAATTTAGAGGTTCTGAAAATCAGAGAATAATAGATGTTAAAGAAAGTTTAGCGAAAAATAAAGTAATACTAGTTGATAAATATATGAGCTAAAGAGTTAATTACTCTTTTTTTTTCATATTTTATTGAAAAAAAATATATTTAATGTTAAAATTATCTTAGAATAAAAGGGAGAGAGAAAAATGAATGATATTTTAAATAATGTAATGACATTTATAAATGAAAATACCTATTTACTTATAGGTATATGTGTATTTTTGATATTTGTTTTAATAGGTTACCTAATTGATAATAGCGTGAAATCGAAAAGGGTTAGAAATGAAATTGAAAATAAAAATGATGTAGTTGATGAAGATAAAAAGGATATTATAGAACCTACTATAAATGATAGTGAGGAAGTAATACCTACAAGTCCTTTTGAAGAAGCATTAACTAAGGAAAATGAAATAAAAGAAGAAATAATAAATGAAACTAATAACGATATAGTATCTATTGAACCAATAAAGGAAGATATCATAAATACAAATATAGTATTAGAAGATATGGAAAATACTGAGGTATCCACAAGTCCTTTTGAAGATGTATTAATTAAAGAAAATGAAATAAAAGATGAATCTGATGGGGCTGTAGTATCTATTGAACCGATAAAAGAGGATACTAAAAGTGCGGATATAATGTTAGATAGTATTAAAGAAGATCCTGATTACGGTATTATGAATGATAATAATGAAAAAGAAAAATATAGTAATAATAAAACTTTATTACAAATATTATCAGATGTCGATGAGTCAAAATTAGATAATTTAAATAGTATTGATAATAATGAAAATATATTTAATGTATCACCTGATATTATTATAAACACAAATGTAGAAAAAGAAAAAGTTGAAATAGAACCAAAATATTCTTCTGATGAAGAGTTAGACAAAATAATGAAGAAACTTTCGTCTATAAATTCAGAAGAAGACAATTATACAAATATATTTTAAAAAGGTTGATACCTTTTTATTTTTCAAGTAAATATATATTAAAAAGAAAAATTATGATATAATTTTATAGTACTGGTAAAAAATAGTTTAGGAAACAGGAAGTGAGTTATGGGAAAATTAAGAATTATATTGGTCTTTTGCTTAATTGTATTACTCTCTGGTTGCTCAATTGAATATGATTTGATTATAAATGAGGACTCTACAGTAAGTGAAAAAGTTACTGCTAGTGAAAATACAAAAAGAATGGAATCATTTACTAGACAAAAAGGAAAACAGGCAGTAAATTATCTGTTTGAAATGTATAAAAGACATGATGAAAATATAGAATTATCAAGTAGAACAGATGATAAAATGACATATGCGATAGCGCTAAATGTTCATAATAATATACAAGATTATAGTTCAAAATTTTATAGCGATATATTTGATGAAATAAAAGTCACAAGAGAAGATAATGTAATAAATATCTATGGAAAACAAAGTGAATTGATTTCTTCTAAAGGAGATTCAAACTTAATATATGATAATGTCAAAATTAATATAAAAGTTCCATATGAAGTAATTAATAATAATGCAGATAGTATTAAAAACAATGTATATACTTGGGATATAAGGAAAGATGAATATAAAACTATAGAACTTTCATATAAAGAAGGAAGTAAAAAAGATAAAATAAATGTTAATATAAAAGAAAAGACATATAATATAAATTATGGATTTGTAGTAGTTGTACCACTATTATCAATAATTATTATAACAATATTAATTATATATATAAAAAATAAGAAAAATAATATTGTTTAGGAGGAATTATGAATTTAGAAAATATTTTAACAATTATAAAAAAAATAATAGATATATGCTTAGTATGGATAGTATTTTATTATGTACTAAAAAATGTTAGAAAAAATGTTAAGTTTTCACTGTTATTCAAGGGAATACTAGCAATAATTGTTATTAAACTAATTAGTGATTATTTTGGCCTTACTACGATAGGATTATTATTTGAATATTTAATATCCTGGGGACCAATTGCTATAATAATTATATTCCAACCTGAAATAAGGAGTGTTTTAGAACAATTAGGGAGAACACATCTTTTAGGTAGGCATAAAGTTCTATCTGTGTCAGAGAGAGAAAAAATAGTGTCTGAACTTGGTTTGGCAATTGATTATTTAAGAAAAAATAGAATAGGCGCATTAATCGTAATTGAAAGAGATACAAGTTTATCTGAATATATAGATAGAAGTAAGAAAATATATGCAGAAATATCAAATGAGTTATTAGATGCAATATTCTTTCCAGATAATCCACTTCATGATGGTGGTGTAATAATTCAAGGAGATAAAATCACATGTGCAGGGGCAGTATTTCCTACAACAGTAGATATGAAATTTAGTAAGAGATTAGGTACGCGTCATAGAGCGGCAATAGGAATATCAGAGGAATCGGATTGTTTAGCAATAATTGTTTCAGAGGAAACTGGTAGAGTTTCTCTTGCTATAGGAGGTAAATTAAATTACAATTTATCAGTTGATG
>CAPQQE010000017.1:0-1451 GCA_948687865.1 uncultured Bacilli bacterium | reverse complement strand
TAAAAATAATGATTTTAGATGAATTAATGCCAAAATCTGAAACTTTTGTAGTTGAGAGTGATGAGGAGGATGACATAGATGAAATTAATTAGAAAATTATTAAAATTTATAGATAAGAAAATAATTATACCTATTACAAAATTTTTTGTAACAATAGGGGAAAAAGTAAAGGGTGCAGATAAACCTCTAGAAAAGGCTTTATCTAAGAAAAATAGCATAATAATATTATCTCTTATTTTAGCAGTTGTAGTTTTCTTTATAATAGATAGACAGAATACAACATTACTTGAAACAAATGCAGAAGTTTTATATGATATTCCACTAACTGCATCCTATAATGATGAAGAATATGTTGTAGAGGGATTGCCAGAAAAAGTTGATATAACACTGATTGGAACAAAAGCAAACTTATATTTAGCAAAGCAACTTCCAACTCAAGATGTTACTGTAGACTTAAGTGATTTAAAACCGGGAGTACATAAAGTTAATCTAAAATATAAACAATCTATATCATCAGTAGAATATAAACTTGATCCTTCTATTGTAACAGTAGTAGTTAGTCCGAAACAATCAGAAACAAGGCAAGTTGTATCTGATATTGTCAATCTAAATAAGTTAGATTCGAAATTATCAATTAATAGTACAAAATTGGATAATGATAATGTAATAATAAAAGGAACAAAGGAAAATTTAGAGAATGTTTCAATAATAAAAGCACTTATAAATGTAAGTAACATGGTTGATCCAAAAGCTGGGACTAATATTCTTAGAAATGTACCATTAGTGGCATATTCAGAAGATGGAAAAAAAGTCGATGTTGAATTAGTACCAAAAACTGTTAATGCTACAATAGAAATAGAATCACCAAGTAAGGATGTAAAGGTTGAAATAGAACCTGTTGGTAACGTTATTTTTGGTAAAGCTATAAAAAATATAACAACTAATGTTCAAAAAGTTACTATATATGGTAATTCACAAACATTAGAAAACACTAATAGTATAAAAGTTAAGGTAGATGTTAATAATTTAAAATCAGATAAAGATTATACAGTAACTATTAAAAAACCATCAGGTATAAGAGAAATATCAGAAAAAGTTATAAATATTAAGGTGGAATTAGATGATGAAGTTACAACTGAATTATCAGGGGTAAAACTTGGATATATAAATCTTGGAACAAATTATTCAGTTCAAGCTACTAGTGAAAATTCAACTGAAGTAACAGTTATACTTAAAGGTGTTGAGTCCATAATAAAAAATATAACATCTACTGAGGTAGAGGCATATGTGGATTTGGAAGGCTTAGGTGTAGGTGATCATGAGGTTGAAATTATGGTAAAAGGAAATGATCCAAAAATTAATTATTCATCTAAGGTAACTAAAACGATTATAAAAATAGCAGAAAAATAATTTTCTGTTATTTTTAATTTTATAGTGGAATTATTTATTAT
>CAPQQE010000016.1:19690-20206 GCA_948687865.1 uncultured Bacilli bacterium | reverse complement strand
ACATTGAAAAAATAGAAAAGGTATGTAAAAATTGCTGGATAGATTTAGTTTCACCATCAATTGATGAGATAGATGAAGTAGTAAGTAAGACAAAAATAGAAAAAGATTTAATAATGAAGATGCTAGATGAAGAAGAAACTCCTCGTGTTGAAATAGAAGATGATTCAAAATTAATTGTAGTAGATACTCCATATATTGAAGATACAACAAGGTATTCAACATTGCCAATTGGTATAATTACCACAAATGATTATATCGTTACAATTTCATCTAAAAAGTTTGAAGTATTAAAGTTATTTAAAAGAGGTAAAATAAAAGATGTTACAACACAACAAAGAAGCAGATTTATAATTAGATTACTATATGAAAATGCAAGATTATATTTAAAATATCTAAGAAAAATAGATAATCAAATAGATAAAACAGAAAAAGAGTTAAAAAGTTTGCAAGAAACCGAAGTAATAAATGTACTTAATATAGAAAAAAGTTTAGTATATTTTATTACATCATTAAAAG
>CAPQQE010000016.1:2742-19680 GCA_948687865.1 uncultured Bacilli bacterium | reverse complement strand
ATATTCCGTAACATTCCAAAAATTACTGAAAATGTACCTCCGTCCCAAACAGCGCGCCATCCGCAATCATTAAAAGAAGACCAAAGACTTATAGAAAAAATATATAGAGGAAATGTAATAAAAATGTATGAAGAAGATAAAGATTTATTAGAAGATGCATCTATAGAAAATGGTCAAGCAATAGAAATGGCTAATATTTATAGAGAAATATTAAGTAGTGTTTCAGGTGCGTATGAAGCAATAATATCTAATAATTTAAATCAAGCTATGAAAATACTTACTAGTATTACAATTATATTCTCAGTGCCAACTATGATAGCTTCTTTTCTTGGTATGAATGTTAATTTAGGAATTATTTCTAAAATGAGATATGGATTTTTAATTACTATAGCATCTTGTATAATCTTATCCATCATAATAGCATTAATATTTAAAAAGAAAAAATTATTATAAAATGATATTAACCTCGTTTCTTAAACAAAAGAAATGAGGTTTTTATTATGTAAAAATGATAATTAGAATAAAAAAATAAATGTATTATATTATTTGAAAGGAGTAAAAATGAAAAAGAAAGAATTAGAAAAAATATATTTTAGAAAAGATGGAAGGTTTGAAATTAGGTATCATTATGGATATAAAGAAGATGGTTCATCAAATTATAAATCGGTGTATGGAAGTAGTAAAAAAGAAGTAATAAACGCTTATCGTAAATTAATGAATAATTATATAATTAAAAATGATTTACTTATATATGATAAAACCTATATTGGATATGATATAAATAATTGGTTAAATAATGCAAAAATAAAAACTAAAAAGTCTACATATTCTAATTATCAATATACAATTAAATCCAGAATTATCCCAAAATTTGCTAAAATCAAAAAGAAAACATTATCAATTGAAATCATTAATAAATTTACATCAGATTTATTAACTGAAGGATTAACAGAAAAAACAGTCAAAGATATTTTGATCATTTTGGGGCAAATTTTAAAATATGGAGATATTAATATAAAGATTCCTATGCCAAAAGTACCTAGAAATGAAATTCAAATTTTAAAAAAAGATGAACAATCAAAACTTGAAGAAGAATTAATTGAAAATTTGAATGAAGGAACTTTTGGTATTTATTTTTGTCTCTATACAGGACTTAGAATTGGTGAACTTTGTGCCTTGCAGTGGAAAAATATTGATTTAATAAATAAGAAAATTAAAATTAAAAAGACATTAATTAGAATAAAAAATCCAGATGAACAATCAAAAAAGAAAACAATAATTATAATGGATGAACCAAAATCATCATCTTCAATTAGGGAAATCCCAATTCCAAATTTTTTAATACCTATAATGACTAAATTAAGTCAAAACATAACAGAAGATACTTTTCTAATATCAGGGAATGAAAAATTTATTGAAACTAGAACATATTTCAATAATTACAAAAAAATACTTAGTAAACTTGATTTAGATATATATAATTTTCATGCTTTAAGACACACCTTTGCAACTCGCTGTATTGAAAATGGGTGTGATCCAAAAACTTTAAGTGAAATACTAGGTCATTCTAGTGTAAAAATAACATTAGAGAGATATGTTCATCCAAGCTACGAAAATAAAGTTATTATGATAAATCAATTAAAGCCTTTATATTAGTAAAGACCATTAGTAGAAAATGTCCTATTAATGGTCCTTTTTTTTAATTCTATATATTTTATATAATTGTTTCAACATTGTCTTAAAGTTGTGTACTTAATGATGATATTTACTCTGATAACTACAAATATTATATCATTTTTCTTATAAAAATCAACGATATTTATATATTTTCATACTAAATATTAAATATTTTATATCAAATTCTAACTTTGAATCCTTAAACAAACTTATAGTACACAACTTTAAGAAAATGACTAAAGTTGTCCTTACTATTTTACCAAGATAACACTCTTAAAGAAGAAAAAGGGAAAAATAGTATGGAGGATTTTATGGAAAAAAGTAGTGTAAAAATTGATATTTTACCAAATCAATTTTTAAGAGAAAATGGCTCTTTTAATCAAGCGGAAGCTATCAAATTATGTGGTAAAATTGCAGGAGTTTGTTATGACAAGGAAGGATTCAATCATTTAGTTGATGAACCAGTAGAAAAAACTATGAAAAGAGTCGATATGACTTTAAATAATGGTCATCATAGTGTATATGATCATATAACTTTAAATTTAAACTTACAAAATGTACCAAAAATATTAGCAATGGTATTAAATAATGAGCATCAATATACAACAAGTGAGAAATCAGCAAGATATACACCTGTTGTTAGAAAAGAGGATTCTATAATAACACTTGAAGAAGAAAGACTTTATAATAAATGGATAGATATATTTAAAATAAAGATAAAAGAAAAATATGGTAATGTTTATAATGATGCTAAAATACAAAAATTAGCGAATGCTAGATATCTAGTTACAGTATTTATGCCTACAACATTAATATATTCAACATCTTTAAGACAAATAAATTATATTGCTTCATGGATGGGGAATTATATTAAAAACCATAATCAAAATGATAGTTTTGAAAATAAATTAGCAGGGTATATGTCTGAATTTATTAATCAACTTTCTGATAGAAATATTTTAGTTGAAGGTTTAATGAAAAATGAAAAGGGAAGAAAGTTATCTATATTTGGAGAAAATTTAGATAAAAAAGAAGAATATTTTGGTGCTGTTTATTCAACAAATTATATGGGTTCATTTGCAGAGCTTGCTCAAGCTCAAAGACATAGAACATTAGATTATCAAATGGAATTAAATCAAGAAAAACAATATTTTATACCATCAATTATAGAAGATGATGGGATGATAATTGATGAGTGGCTTTCTGACATGCAATTAGTAAAGGGTATAAATCCACAAGGAGAATTAATTAAAATAAATGAAATTGGAAAATATGAAGATTTTATTTTAAAATGTAAAGAAAGATTATGTAGTGCAGCACAACTTGAAATTATGATGCAAACAAGATCAACATTACTTAAGTATAAAAGAGCATTAGAAGAATCAAATAATCCATTAGCAATTGACATTGAAAAATACTCACATGGAGCTAGATGTACTTTTCCAGATTATATTTGTTCATCAGATTGTGGTTTTAAAGAAGGAAAAACACTTACAAGGAAGATTTAATTATGGCAAGTGGAAAATTAATAGTAGTTGAAGGTGCTTGTGATGGTATTGGGAAAACCACACAATTTGAATTACTTGGAGAACACCTTAAATCTGATGGTAAAGAAATAATTACACATCATTTTCCTTCTTATGATACTTATCAAGGTAAACCTGTAGAAATGTATTTAAGAGGATCTTATGGGGGTCCAAATGAGTTATCGCCATATTTTATAAATAGTTTGTATGCTATAGATAGAGGAATCACATGGCTTACAGAATTAAAGAAAGAATTTGAAGATGGTAAAATTATTTTATTAGATAGATATACTACATCTAGTTTAATATACCAATCAGCATTAATAGAAGATTTGGAAAAGAAAAAAGAATTTATAGATTATGTTTGTGATTTTGAATATAATAAACTTGGCATACAAAGACCAGATAATGTTATATTTTTACATGCACCATTTGATTTAGTTTCTGAGATTAGAAATGCACGAACACAAAATGCTGGGATTGAAAATGACATTCATGAAAGTAATATTGAATTTATGAAAAAGGTATATGAGAGTGCAATGTTTATTTCAGACTATCTAGGTTGGGATAAAGTAGAATGTAATAAAGATAATCAAATGAAAAGTATTAATGAAATACATGAGAAAGTATATGAATTAGTGAAATTAAAATAAACACAGTTTAAATAAACTGGTGCTTTTTTAATTCTTAAAGTTAGTTACTTTTTGCAAAATTCAAACTTTATCAATAATATTATATCAAATTTTTTTAAAATATACTAAAAATTTTTTTGTCAAAAGCATCAAATTTTATCATTACAACAATTAAAGTTATTGTCTCTGTCAAAGTAACTAACTTTAAGAAAGGACAATAAGTATGGAAACAAGAAAAGTAATAGAAGGCAGAAGAAGTATTAGATCTTTTAAAAATGAAAAAGTATCAAAGACATTAATAATGGATATATTGGATTGTGCAAGACTTGCTCCATCAGCTAAAAATAGACAACCATGGTATTTTGTAGTGGCCCAGGGAACTATAAAAAACCAAATAGCTGATATGATGATTAAATACACAGAGAAAAATGATGAGGAGAAAGAAAGAAAAATTTTAAAATGCCCTAGTAGTGTTAAAGCAACAGCAAAAGTTATCAAAGAAGCCCCAATACTAATATTGGTTTTAAAAGAAAAAAATGAAAATTGGATTACAGGCGATACATTATCAATAGGTGCTTGTATAGAAAATATGATTTTAAGAGCTACTGATTTAAAGTTAGGAACTTTATGGATTAGAGATATAGTTTATGTTCAAAAGGAAATTGCTGAGTTAGTAAATCATCCAGAATTAGAAGTAAATTCTGCTATTTCTATTGGTTATTCGAATCAATCTCCAAATGCTAGACCAAGAAAAGAGTTAAAGGGGATTGTAGAATGGATATAAAATTAGCAGAAACAAAAGATATTGTATCTATTATGAATATTTTAGAAGAAAGATGTAATTGGTTTAAAGAAAATGGTATAGATCAATGGTCAAATAATTATTTAAAAAAATACAATGAATATTACTTTAATGATGTTATGAAAAATCATAAATTATATGTTGTAAAAGAGGAAAATAATGTAATAGGAGTATTTTTACTTAAAGAATCTGATAAAGAATATTGGTATAATGATGATTCAGCATATTATATTCATCACTTAGCTACTAAAATTGGTTCAACAGGACTTGGAACAAAAATTATTGAATTTATAGAAAAAATTGCAAAAGAAAATTCAAAAAAATATATTAGATTAGATTGTAAGAAAAGTAATAATGAGTTAAATAAATATTATGAAAATCACGGATTTAAATATAGAGGTAGTAAAGAAAAACCATATTCACATAATCTTTGGGAAAAGGAGATTTTGTAATATGAGTGAAGAAATATTAGAATTTTATGAACAAACAAGTTTATATACTGAATTAGGTTTATATAAAAATTATATGAAAAATCTAACTGATGATATTGATGAATTATGTGTTTTACAAAGAATGCAAATAATTCATCCGTTTGTTTATAGTGATATAGATATTAGAAAACAGAATAAATGTTTTTGGGGAGATATGACAAAAGTCCCAATTACAAGATTAGATTATGAAGATGATTTATTCCCTACTGCTATAAGCATGATAAGTGAATTATTAAGAAAAGATAGTAAGTATCATACTAATAGAAATGCAGAAGATAAAATTCATATTACTTGTAGAGGGGAAGCTATATTACTAGCTGCAACACTAAAAGCAAAAGGATATTCAGCAAGAGTAAGAAGTGGATTTGCTCCATATATTAAATATGATGGAATTAATTATGATCATTGGATTACAGAATATTATGATATTAATAAAAATAGATGGGTATTAGTTGATGCTGATGAACATTGCCCTGATCATGAAATGGGGTTTGATTTAAATGATATTCCTAGAGATAAATTCATATTTGGAGCAGAAGCATATTTAGGGATGAGAAATGAAAAATACAAAGATGAAGAAATATATTACTCTTCGGATCCTGCTACATTAGGTTTAAAAGCTTCTTTAAGATGTTTATTTTATGATTTTCATTGTCTTATGAATGATGAAATAATATTTTTACATTTACCAAAATATATTCAGGATAAAAAGCTTGAATTAAGTGAATTTGAATATAAAGAGCTAGATGAGTTAGCAGAATTAATGTTAAATCCTGATTTAAATTTTGACAAATTGCTAGAAATATGGAATACAAAAGAAAAGTTCAGAATTATGTCTGGAGCATTAAATTAGATATATAAAAGAAAAAGTTGTAAATATAATTACAACTTTTTTTCTTTATCTTAAAGTACATTACTTTATGTTTGCCCCTTTGAACGACATATATGATACCATATTTTCCTAAAAAGTCAAATTTTTTCCTTTTTATTGATTATCACTTTAATACCTAATTTTTGGTCTATTAAATATTTTTTATTAATTTTACTTAATTTTCTTTAATGTTCTAAAAGTAATGTACTTTGAGAATATAGGGGGGTATTAAAAGATGAGTAATAAAAAGACAAAAAGGGAGAAAATACTTGCTGAAAAGAGAAATAAAGTTCGCAAAGCACAAGTAAAAGAATTAGAGGAATTAAGAGCTAAATCATTAGAGTTAGAATCTAAAATATCTAAGCAAAAAAGAAAAAATTTTAAACAATTTAATTTAAGAAATTTAAAAATAGTGGCATATACTTGTAACTTTGCTGCACCTTTTTTAATAACATCAGGACTTACGGCTGGTTTATTTGGATTTTTTGGTGGAGGTTCTCCAGTTCATTTAGATGATATTACAAAGTATAAGGTATATAATTTAGATTATCAAACAAATAGCTATGTAGAAATGGATGATGAATATAAAACAAATAGATGGTTTGATAATTCATTACCATCAAATAGTTTGGTAATTTATACACCATGGGAAGAGCATGATGGGAAGTATGTAAGATTTAAAAGAGAATATTATGTTGGAAAATTAACAACACTTGATTTATATAATGCTGTTTTAGATGAAGATTATAATTATGTTTGTGAAAATCTAAAAGAATACAAAGAAGAAAGACAAGTTATAAATGAAATAGATATAAAAGAAGATAAAAATTATTTTTGGGAAGCTAGATTACACATATTAGATAATGAAGATGTATTAAAATATAACGAAACTGATTTAAAGAATATAGTTATTACAATTATTGAATTAGTATTAGATTTAGGTATAGGAAGTTTAATAGCATATAAAAGAAATTTTGAATATTCAATGGAAATAATTAGAGCTAATAGGTATTATAAAGATGAAATTTCATCTATTAAACCTATGAAACAAGAACTAAAAGATACAAATGAAAAGATTTTATCCCTAACAGGAACTAAAGGGGGTAAAAGCTAATGAATAATATAAATGAATTGGTCAATAAATTATCTAGAGATGTAAAAAAACTAGAAAATAAAATAGAACATAGGACACTATATAATATTCGAAATATTGTAGTAAAAGCATTGCTTAAAAGTGGAATTGCTATTGATTATGCACTTCCGTTTATACTTGCAACCATTGTTATTGCTCATTCATATTCTGCAAAAGGTAATGCGCCATTTCATATTGATGAAATAACAGAAAATGCTAGTATTGAAACAATTGATACCTCAAGTGGAATTCACTTAGAGTATGTATCTCATGATTTTAGTTATGATGATGAATTAATAGAATATTCAACTGGATGGATTACTAATGAAAAAGGATTATATGAGAGAACAGTAACTTCTTATAGAATAAGTGATGAAATAGATCTTTCACAAACAGATAAAATACTATCTATGTCAAAAGAGGAAGTAGAAAACATATTAGTTGTAACTAATATTCAAACTATTCGTAAAAATACATTAACACCCGAAGATAAAATTTATGATTCTGATGCTCTTATTGTAGTTAATCATAGCAAATCAGAGGATGAGACTATTAATAGACGAGAAACATCAGGCGAAAATATATGGAATTCTATTCTATTTATTATACTATCATTAGGTTGGGGAAATAACTTTAGAATGATTGAAAGACTTTTCATTAAAACTTATATAAGAGATAGATTAGGAAAATATGAACATTTATTTAGACAAATTAATAAAGAAGAAATAGAAAAAATGAAAAAACTTATAGAAGTAAAAAACCAAAATTTAGCAATGATAGATGAAACATCAAACAATATTGGAGAAAGTGAAGGTTATCCATATAGATTAAGAAAGGATAAATCTGAAGAAAATGAAGGTCGTAAGTATGTATTAAGAAGAACATTAGGGGAAATAGGGTATGAGTAAGGAATTTATTAGTTCAGATAGAAATGATTCATTTTCATTTTTAAGAGGATTAGATTTACAAGATCTATTAGTTCAAACAGAAAGTTATCTTTTAGAATATAGAGATAAATTAAATTTACCTGATGATGTAACAGTTGGTGTAGAGATAGAATATGAAGGTCTTTCAAAAAAGTTTATAGATAAGTTTATTAATGATAAGTTAAATGGATGGCACTCTAAGAGAGATGGTTCTTTAAGTTCTGGTGGTGAAATAACATCCCCAGTAATGACTGATAATATAAAATATTGGTTAGAATTTAAAATGATATGTGATTATTTAACTAAAAGAAAAGCAGATACTTTGCATAATGCAGGGGGACATATTCATATTGGGACTTCTGTATTAGGTGATGATGTGGAGGCATGGAAGCATTTTTTAAAGCTATATACAGCTTATGAAAATGTATTATTTAGATTTATATATGGTGATAAAATTAGTGGAAGAAAGAAATTATTTAAATATGCACCACCAATATCAGATAGGTTATATAATAATTTAAATCAAATTAATAGTGCAAGGGATTTATATGATATTAAATGGGCAATATTTTCAGATGAAAGATATAATGCACTTAATTTTTTGAATACAGATTTTCATAGCCCTAATAGTTATGGTAAGAATACACTGGAATTTAGAAGTCCAAATGCAACTACTGATGTAGTAATATGGCAAAATAATATAAATGCTTTTGCTAAAATGCTTGTATCTTCAAGAGATAAAGTGATGGATGAAGAATTTCTGGATTATAAATTAAAACATGAATTCTATCCATATAATGGTAATGAATATTTATACAACAATGTAAATTTAAAGAATGTATTAGAATTTGTTGATTTAGTATTTGATAATAATTTAGATAAGGTTTATTTTTTAAGACAATATTTAAAAGATTTTGAGGAAAATTATAATATAAAAATAGCAGTAAAAGCCAAAAAGTTTGTTAGGTAGGTGATATTTATGTTTAGAAAATATTATTTAGCATATGGTAGTAATTTGAATTTAAATCAAATGGGTTATAGATGTAAAACAGCTAAACCTATTGGTAGTATGATTTTACACGATTATAGATTAGTTTATAAAGGTAGAGAAGATGGCTATGCTTATCTAACAATTGAAAAGTGTGAAGGGTCAGTTGTACCCTTAGGTATGTTTGAAGTATCATATCTTGATACAGTTTCATTAGATAATTATGAAGGTTATCCAATATTTTATTCAAAATGCTATATACCTATTAAAATTGGTGATAAAACCAAGAAAGCTTTAATATATGTTATGAATGAAAATTTTGATTATCATTTACCATCAAAACAATATGAAAAAACTTGCGAAGAAGGTTATAGTGATT
This sequence comes from uncultured Bacilli bacterium, assembly GCA_948687865.1. The sequence goes on along the minus strand of CAPQQE010000016.1, from coordinate 10,256 downwards.
TTGGATTTGATAAATCAATTTTAGATAAAGCATATATTGATACACTAAATAACATATGTAAAAAATTAAAGAAAACATATCAAGAATTTCCTATAGATATGTAATAATTCAATTATAAAAAGTTAAGGTTAAAAACCTTAACTTTTAAATTTCTCATAGTATTAAACTTTGAGATTACTTTATGTAAAAAGTGATTTTATAATACCATTTTTTTTAATTATTTACAATACCCGTATAAAATATTTTTGTAAGAAGATGCTATAAGATAGTTGCTTTATATGAAAAATATTATCCTTCTTCAAGTTTAATACTTTAGGAACTTGGGAAGGGGGTAAAAAATTGCAATTTAATGATTTGTTTATTGATTCAAAACTTCCAAAACCATTAAAAAAAGAAGAATTATATGATTATTTTGAGAAGATGAAAATTGGGGATATGGCAGCAAGAGATAAAATTATTAATCATAATATTCGGCTTGTTATAAGCGAAGTAATAAAAAAGTTTTCTAATAGTCCTTATGATTTAAAAGAATTAGTTTCTATAGGGTTAATAGGTTTAATAAAAAGTGTTGATACATTTGACACAACTAAAGGAATACATTTTACTACATATTCTATAAGATGTATTAATAATGAAATCTTAATGTTTATGAGAAAAGGGAAAAAATATATTAATAATGCAAGTTTAGAGCAATCTCTTGGAATAGACAAAGAAGGAAATGAATTGAAAGTTGAAGATACTTTAAGCGACAGTGATTCTGATTTTGTGTCAGAATATGAAGATAATGAATCGTATAAAGTTATAAGAAATGTTGTAAATAACTTACCAGAGAGAGATAAAAATATAATAATAAAACATTTTGGATTTGAAAATAATAATATAATGAAACAGAGTGAGATTGCAGATGAATTAGGTATATCACGATCTTATGTATCAAGAATTATTAAAAGGGTACTCAAAGACATAAGTATTCAATTAAAGGTATTAGGAATAATAGAAGTATCATTTAACCAAAAAAATAAGAATAAAGAAAAAAAAGTAAAAGGAGTGAAAAAAATGGCAAAAAAATTGCAAACAATATATGAATATTTTAATAAGTATTCAAGAGAACAAATTGATGAGATGTTATCTAAATTAACAGATGAAGAAAAAGCGTTAATTGATTTAAGATATGGTAGTGATTTAGATAATCCAATAACTAGTGAAGAATGGAATAAAGAAAAGACAAATCAATATTATGGTAGTATACTTCCTAAAATGAAAAAATTATTAGCAAATCCAGATTATGTGTTTAGAAATAAGAAAGTTAAAACAAAAGTAAATCCTTCACAAAAAATATCATCTATTAAAGATGAACAAGTTAGAATTATTAATCAAGATCAATCAGGGCAAAATGACAATATAGAATATATTTCAAAATCAGCAATCCAAGAAAATAATGGAAAATCTACAATAGCAAAAGAAGATTATATAAGAATAATGGAATTGTTAAAAACATCAAATTTTGGTCAAATGTTAAATGTTTTAACCCCTAAAGAAGCAATAATAGTTTGTTTGAGATTAGGTTATGCGGAATTTTTACAAATAGAATCAAGTGAAGTAATAGAAACTACGAAAAAAGCTCTATTACTATATAAAGATAGTATAAACGAATTTATAGATAAAGCCGTCGAATATGTATTAGGTAATTAAATTTCAAATACATATAGAAGAAAATAGTTAGAATATCAAATAATAATGTATAGTATATTTGATATTCTTTTATCTTTTGTTAACAATATAAAATATAAAAAATCTCAAAGTGTAAAACTTCGAGATTTTTTGCTTGATATGGCACATATATTATCATAAAATTATCTATCTGTCAAATTTGACCACATTCAGTATAATTAATAAGAAATAATAAAAATTATAAAAACATAATGTATTTATACTTTAAAATTACTTTTCCTATATTTTTACACTTTGTGATTAATAAAGGGGGAAAATTGATATGGAAAAAGTAACTAAAAGTTATGTTCAAAAAATTTATAGGGGCTTATTTTTTAGTGAGCCTTCTACAGAAGAAGTAACAGAAAGAGATCCAATGATAGTAAAAAATGATGGTAAAATGCATGGATTTCGTTTTTATGACAAAGAATTTATTGTATATGGTGAAAAAAACTATGGTGGTGAGGAATCAAACTATTCTAATTGGATTTATTTTGGAAAAAGATTAAGCTTAGATGATGTTAAGTCTCAGTATGGAGATAATCCAGATTATAAAATATTAATTAGTAATATGGAATGTAATAACTATCAATATGTTTGTCATACTCAAGCAGGTTCATTCTTACAAATGGAAGAAGGAGATATTACCTTTGAAGAATTTATCGCTCAAAAAATGCAAGATAAAGAATCAAAAGCAAAAGAAATGTTTGATAAATTAAGAGAACACCTTGGAGAAATTGTATCATATACGGGATGGTGGTATGGTGTTAAACAAGAAGAAACAGCCGAACTTACAGAAGTAAATGATTTTATCAATGTAGTAATTGGTTGTAGTGGCATTCCATTTGTTGGATATGGAGCTGCAATTTCTGAAATTACATCAAAAGATGGAGAAGTATTGTATTCAAATTCAAATATTGAATATGGATATGATAGAAGATCAGATGAAGAAATTTTTGCTTCAAAGCGATTAATATTTGGTGATAGATTAGTTGATGAAGAAAAAGCAGCTAAAGAAAAATCTGATAAAGAGTGGCAAGAATTTAAAGAACAAAGTGATATAGAAGCAAAAAAAGCTAAGTATACTCTTATGAAAGAAGGATTAACATTAGTTAAACCTGAAACAGTAGAAGAATGGTTACAATTTGCTAATGATAATAGTAATGATGGTTACTCAGTATGTGTTGTTAAAGCAGTAATTTCAATGATGAAAAAACTAGATGCTGGAATATCATTTGAAGAAGCAGAAAAACAAGTGTATTGGGATGAATTAGGATTAAGTGGATTTATGGCTGGAGCAGCAGCTAATTCTTTATCTCATTTTGCAAAACAAGGCGAAGAATACAGAAAACATTGGAATAAACAATATGGTGTAGAAGATACAGAAGAAAAAGATACAGTAAATCCTGCTATATTATCAATAAAGAAGAAATAGTTTATTTTAACTATTTTTTTAAATGTAGAAACATTTCATAAATTATAATTCAAAAATTTAGTCGTTTCTATTATTTCATATTATAAAAATAGAATATTTATAAAATAAGAAGGGAATAACATAAATGATTAAATATATAAAAAAACAAATAGAACTAATTAAAGATAGAGATCCATCTATTAAAAGTAATTTAGAAGTTTTTCTTTATCCTAGTTTTAAGGCATTGATTTATTATAAAGTATCACACTATCTATACATTAAAAAACATTATTTCTTAGCACGATTATTATCTGAAAGAGCAAAAAGAAAAACAGGTATTGAAATACATCCTGGGGCAATAATTAAGGATAATTTATTTATTGATCATGGTAGTGGTGTAGTTATTGGTGAAACAGCAATTATTGGAAATAATGTAACTATATATCAAGGTGTTACTTTAGGAGGTACTGGTAAAGAAAAGGGTAAAAGACATCCAACAATAGAAGATAATGTAATGATTTCATCTGGTGCTAAAGTATTAGGATCTTTTACTGTAGGTGAAAATTCAAAAATAGGGGCAGGAGCCGTTGTACTAAATGAAGTTCCTAAGAATTCAACAGTTGTTGGGATACCAGCTAGGGTAGTTAAAATTAATGAAGAGAATCCTAATATAACTCTTGATCAGTATTATGAAGACCCATTATATAGTAATATTGATAAAATTAATGAAATAGTAAAATATTTATAGTTAATTTTTAAATATTTTTTTCACTTTTATATAATTAAATGTTGTTACATAAATTATATTTGTAATAGTTGCAATTATTAATGGATATAAGCCAATTTTTAAAAATGATAAACCTATAATTAAAAGTATTTTTATAATAATTCCGATTAAAGTACTAATCATAGCTTCCTTAGCCTTATTTAGTGCTTGTAAGACTGATACAAGGGGTGTTTGAATATAGTAAAGTAAAAAGAAAGGTGCTATTATTTTTGTATATCTAATGCCTTCACTTGTATTATAAATAAAATTCATAAGAGGTTTTGAGAAAAGCATTATTATAATAGTAAATATTAAACCAAGTATAAAAGATAAAATTAATGATTGTTTTATCTTTTTTTTAACATAATTAATTTTATTATTCGCATATCCATTTGATATTACTGGCAGTGTAGCTTGACTAATTGCCATTGTAAAGAAAGAAGGAAGCATAAGAAGAGGCATTACATATCCAGTTATAATTCCATATTCATAGGTTATATAATTTAAATTATATCCATTAATTAATAAAAATGTAGTAAGTATAATTGGTTCAAAGAAATATCCAATAGTACCAATTATTCTAGAACCTGTTGTTGGAATTGATATATTTAAAACATCTTTAATAATAATTTGACTAGGTTTTATCATTTCTTTTGTTATTTTTATCTTTTTTGGTAAAAAGAAATATAATACTAAAATTGATATAGTTTCACTTATAATATTAGATAGTATTAAAAATGTAATAGTAACTCTTGGTTCATAATTAGATAAAAGTGGTAAAATTATAATATTTAAAATTATTCTTATGACCTGTTCAAAGGTGTTTGAAAATACATGGGGGAACATATTTTCTTTACCAAAAAAATAACCTCTAATTATTCCAGATAAACTAATAAAAGGAAGAGTTAGACCAATAGACATAATAGGAAAAGATAATTCTTCATTATGTAATGATCTAGCTATTACTGGTGATATAAATATTAATATTATCATAAGTATAAATGTTGTACATAATGATATAAACATTGATGAAAAAACAACTTTTTTATTTTCACTTTTATCTTCTGATACTATTTTACTAACAGATACAGGAAGACCTAATTGCGCTAATGTTATAAATAAATTAAATGTTGGCATTATCATCATGTAAAGACCTAATGTATTAGTTCCTATAGTTCTAGTTATAATTATTTTTATAAGCATTCCAAGAATTTTTGTTAAAAAACCACCAACTAATAAAATTAAAGTACTTTTAATAAATTTATTTTTTATCATATTTATCCCTCAAAATATAATTTATATAATAAATATATGTATTTTCTCTTTAAAAAAGTTATAATTTTTTGTATAATTATATTGCATAGACAAAAGGTGACTAAATATGGATATTGAATTTAAAGATGTTAAAGAGTTATATAATAAAGTATCTCCAGCATTAAATGTAAAAAGAAGAATGTTACAAAAAAAGGGAATAAATTTAAATAATAAAGAATTATTTGAATATTTAATCAAAAACATATGGTCAAAAAAATCAGGATTAGCATTAAATGATATTGTTGATGATATTATAAATGTTGATATTAAAAGTATTTAGGAAGGTGAAAAAATGAAATTAACAGTAATTATTAGTAGTTTATTAATTTATTTAGTACTATGTTTTGTCTTATCAAAAATATTTAAAAAAGCAAAAGAGAGGGAATTATATGCATATATACCTACACTTAATTGTATTAAATTATTAGAGTTAAGTGATTTAAAATGGTATTATATATTTGGATTATTTATAATTCCAATTAATATATGGTTTCTCATATATTTAAATATTAAATTGGGTAAAAAATTTAATAAAAATAATTTATTTATTTTAGGTATGATTTTACTTCCATTTATATTTTATCCTATACTTGCGTTTAATAGTGATAAATATGACTCAAAAAATTTATATGAAAAAAATGGATTTAAACTAATAAATGTATTAGTTATAATTGTAGCAATAACAGTATCTATGACTATATCAATTCCTTTTATATTTAATAACATTACTAAGGGATTAGATTTAGCAGGAGGATTTGAAATATTATATAAAGTATCTCCAGCTGAGAAAAATGATAAATTAACAAAGGAAGATTTAGAAAGCGCTTATAAAACAATGCTTAGAAGAATTGATAAGTTAGGTGTATCAGAGCCTGAAATATCAATAGAGGGTAATGATAAAATAAGAGTAAAATTAGCAGGTATTACAAATCAAGATGAAGCTAGAAATTATATAACAGTAACAGGTGAGTTAACATTTAGAGATAGTAGTGATAATAAATTAATGGATAAATCTGTTATATCAGGCGCTAAAATATCACAAGATAATAATGGTAAACCAGCAATATTATTAAATGTAAAAGATAAAGATTTATTTTATGAAGTAACAAATAATATAAGTAAAACTAATGATAGATTAATAGTAATATGGCTTGATTTTGATAAATCAATGGGTGATAGTTATAAAACTGCTGATTGTGGAAATTTTGAAGACGAGAATACAGTAAAATGTTTATCAGCAGCGACAGTTAGCGAAGGATTTAGTAGTAATGTAATAATTCAAGGAAATTTTAGTTATGAACAAGCAAAATCATTGGTAGATTTAATAAATTCAGGTTCTTCAAATGTAAAATATGAAGAGATATCTTCGAAAACAGTAACCGCAGAATTTGGAAGTCATTCACTTGAAAAAACAGAAATTGCTGGAATAATAGGTATAGCATTAATTATAGTATTTATGATAGTATTCTATAGATTTTCAGGATTTATTTCATCACTTTCAATATTACTATATACATCACTTGTATTCTTAGTATTCTATTTAATAGAAGGAGTATTAACACTTACAGGTATAGCAGCATTAGTACTTGGAATTGGTATGGCAGTAGATGCATGTATTATAACTAACGAAAGAATAAAAGAAGAATTAAAAAAGGGTAGAAGTTTAAAAACTGCATTTATAAATGGTAATAAAAATTCTTTTTCAGCGATATTTGATTCAAACGTAACAACGCTAATTATTGCACTTATACTATTTGCATTTGGTGAAAGTTCTGTTAAAGGATTTGCAACTATGCTTATTATTAACTTAATAATGACAATGTTTGTAATTGTAATTACTAATAGATTTATAATGAAATTATTTATTAATACAAATTATTTTGATGATAAAACTAAAAGTTTCGTAAATTATAATGAAAGTAAAAAGGAAAAAAATAGAAAGTTTAGTTTTACAAGCAAATTTAAATTACACTTTATAGCACCTATAGTATTATTTGTATTAGCAATAATTATGACAGTTATAACTGGAATAAATTTAGGTGTAGACTTTAAAGGTGGATCTGATATATCTATAGTATCAAATAATAAGATTGATTCTAAAGAAGTAAGAGAAGATATTAGAAAATCAGGTTATACTATTTCAGATGTTACTATTCAAAATGAAAATACTGTATATGTCAAAATTGAAGATATACTAGATGAAAAGAAAATAAAAGAAACTAAAAATAAACTTGAAGAAAAATATGATGCTAAAACAGAAATAGCAGTTGTATCAAATGTAGTAAAAAGAGATTTAATTAAAAATGCTTT
>CAPQQE010000016.1:0-2732 GCA_948687865.1 uncultured Bacilli bacterium | reverse complement strand
CCAAAGCATCTTCAAACAGATAGCGGTTTCTTCCTTTAATTCCGATTTCTCCATATTTAATTAAAAATGCTTTAATAGCTTTATTAATTGCATTTATTGGAATATCACTATATATTTCTATTAGATATAAATTTAGTTATGCGATTAGTGCTTTAATAGCATTATTACATGATGTTATTATGATGATATGTTTATTTTCAATATTTAATGTTGAAATAAATTCAATGTTTATTGCATCTATACTTACAATTGTAGGTTATTCAATAAATAATACCATAGTAATATTTGATAGAATAAGAGAAAATATGAAATTACTAAAGTTAGAAAAGAAAAAATCTAAAGAAGAATATGATAAATTAGTAGATGAGAGTATTAAACAAACGTTATTTAGATCTATTAATACAACAATTACAACAATGCTTCCAATAGTAATGTTATTAATACTTGGAGCAAGAGAAATATTTGAATTTGATATTGCAATATTATTTGGATTATTAGCGGGTACCTATTCGTCAGTATTCTTATCAGCTCAAATATGGAGAAGAATTGAACTAAAAGAAGATAAGAAAAAATCTAAAGTAAATAATAAAAATAAAACTAAGGTGAGAAAAGAACCTGAAGAATTATTAGTTAAAGGAATTAATTCTTAAAAAAGGAATGATTTATTTGAAAAAAGAAATAAAAACTATTGACGAACTATTAGAAGCAGCAGATTATATAAAAGATGAAAAGGAATTAAATACTATAAAGAAAGCTTATAATTATGCTAAAGAAGTTCATAAAGATGAAAAGAGACTATCAGGTGAAGATTATATTCTTCACCCTCTTAACGTTGCTTATATTTTAACTAGTTTATCAGCAGATAGTGATACATTAGCAACAGCTCTTTTACATGATGTTATATATATTGGTGGTATATCATTAGAAGAAATAGAAAAAGAATTTTCTTCTGAAATTATATCTTTGTTAGAAGGAATAACAACAATTAATAAACTTAGTTTATCAGCAGAAAATGAGAATATGGTAAATTACTATAAAAAAATATTAGTAGGGTTAACTGAGGATGTAAGAATAATTATAATAAAATTAGCAGAAAGAACTCATAATATGAGAACACTTTATGCTATTCCAAAAGAAAAACAAGTATCAAAGGCAAAAGAAACATTAGAGATACTTGCGCCAATAGCCCATAGACTAGGTTTATCAAGTATTAAAGTAGAATTAGAAGAGTTATCACTTAAATATTATAAAAAAGATGTATACGATTCAATAGATGAATTATTAAATAGTACTAAAGATGAAAGAGAAAAATCAGTTGAAAAAATGAAGAAAAGAGTATCAGAAATTTTAGTAGAGAATAATATAAAATTTGAAATTAAAGGAAGGGCAAAAAGTATATATTCAATTTATAATAAATTACAAAAGGGTAAAAAGTTAGATGATATATATGATATATATGCTCTTAGAGTAATAGTTTCTGATATACCAACATGTTATCAGGTATTAGGACTTATACATTCTAAATATAAACCTATTCCAAAAAGATTTAAAGATTATATTGCTAATCCAAAAACAAACATGTATCAATCTCTTCATACAACTGTATTTGGTTTTGATGGAAAACCATATGAAGTACAAATAAGAACATATGATATGGATAAAGTTGCTGAAAGGGGAATCGCATCACATTGGTCGTATAAGGAACAGGGTAAAAAAATTCAAAACTCTATGGAACAAAAACTTCAAGTATTTAGAAATATTATGGAGTTAAGTAATAATCTTGAATCAGATGAAGAATTTGTTAAATCAGTCCAAACTGAAGTACTTGGAGAAAATATATATGTATATACACCAAAAGGAGATGTATTTGAATTACCATATGGATCAACTCCAATAGATTTTGCATATAGGGTGCATACTAAAATAGGTGAAACTATGGTAGGAGCAATAGTTAATGATAATATAGTACCACTTGATTATGCTCTTGAAACAGGAGATATTGTAAAAATAAAGACTAATAAAAACTCTACACCGTCTAAAGAATGGTTATCATTAGTTAAATCAAGTCAAACTAAAAATAAAATAAAGGCATTTTTCTCTAAAATAGATAAAGAAGAAGCAATAGAAAGAGGAAAAGATCTATTATTAAAAGAATTAAGAAGAAAAAAATTAGTTATAAATGAATTTTTTGATACTATATCTGATATATTAAAAGAATTAAAATTAGATTCAGAGGAAGAATTATATCTAAATATTGGTTTAGGTAAATTATCACCTAATACAGTTATTAACATTTCTAATAAAGATGAATTAAATAAAGAAGAAATGTTATTATCAAAAATAGCCAAAAAAGAAGTAAAAGAAATAGATATTAAAAATGATATACTAGTAAGTGGTATAGATAATATAAAAGTATCACTAGCAAATTGTTGTAATCCAATTAAAGGAGATCAAATAATAGGTTATATTTCAAGAGGTAATGGTGTAATAGTACACTCAAAGAATTGTTATAATTTAAAACATATGGATGATAGGATAATAGATGTAACTTGGAATGATAATATAAATAGTAAATTTAAAACAAATCTAACTATAATAGCTACTAAAAAAGAAAATATATTATTAGATATAATTACTAAAGTAAGTGGTTTGAATATAAATGTTATTAAAATAGATTCAAAAACAAAAGACGAAAGTATAATATATAATTTAAGTGTTGAAGTTGATAATAG
>CAPQQE010000015.1:12840-20308 GCA_948687865.1 uncultured Bacilli bacterium | reverse complement strand
AATTGTATCCCTATCAGTTATATAAACATCATTACCTGTTATATTATTTACTACCCTTACATAATCTGATAATATCTTTTCCATTTCATTAAAATTAGAAAACTTCTTTAATATTATCTCGTCATTATTAATAAAAATTTCTAAAATTTCATTTTCTTTTATTTTTAGATTTTTTCTTATTTCTTTAGGTATAACTATTCTTCCTAAATCATCTATTCTTCTAGTTATTCCAGTCGATTTCATTAGATCATCCTTCCCTACAATTATATTTTGGGAAAACTTGGAATATTTATACCATTATATTTTCAATTTTATCTAATAATTCTACTAAATAATATATAAAATGCTTATCAAGTCCATTAATCATTAATTTTATATATAATTTATTATTTTTATATTCAAATTTAAATTTAGTGGATATTTCATTTACACTAATAAATAAATTATCAACGGAAATTTTATCAACCAAATCTTTTTCTAAGACTAATTCAACATATAAATTTGTTTGATTAACTATACCTATATTTAATTTTCTTGCTTTATTTTCAAACAACTCACTATACATATATATATCCATTTGTGAATCAATTTTACCAAACCTGTCTTCTATTTCTGATTTTACTTCATCTAACTTTTCATAACTATCAATTTCATTTATCTTTTTATGTAATTCTATTTTTAATGATTCTGAATTTATATATTCATCTTTTATATGATCTTCAACTTCGATTAGAGGTTTTTCTTCTTCTTTTATTTCTTCTTTTATTTTTATTCCCTTTAATCTATCAACTTCTTCATTTAATATTTTTATATATAACTCATATCCAATAGAATCTATGAATCCTGCTTGTTCGCTACCTAAAATATCACCCGCACCTCTAATAGATAAATCTCTCATCGCTATTTGAAATCCTGAACCTAATTCAGTAAATTCCTTGATTGCATTTAATCTTTTTATGGCTGTATCGTTCAAGATTTTATCTTTTGTGTACATTAAATATGCATATGCTATTTTGTTACTTCTTCCTACTCTTCCTCTTATTTGATATAATTGACTAAGTCCAAATCTATCTGCATTATATATTATTAGTGTATTTACATTAGGTATATCTATACCTGTTTCTATTATTGTTGTACATAAAAGAATATCAAATTCATTATTTATAAAACTTAACATTGTATTTTCTATTTCATTTTTGCTCATTCTGCCATGAGCTATTTGTATTTTTGCTTCTGGTACAATCTTTTTAAGTTCTACCAGTTTTTCTTCTATATGTTCAACGCTATTATATAATATAAAAATTTGTCCTCCTCTTGACATCTCTTTATATATTGCTTCTCTTACTATAGAAGTATTCTCTTCAATAACATAAGTTTGAACAGGATATCTATTAATTGGAGGTGTTTCTATGAGTGATAAATCTCTAATTCCTACTAATGACATTTGAAGTGTTCTTGGTATTGGAGTTGCACTTAAAGTTAAAACATCTATTGTACTTTTCATTTCTTTTATTTTTTCTTTATGAGTTACTCCAAATCTTTGTTCCTCATCTATTATTAGTAATCCTAAATCTTTATATTTTATATCATTACTAAGTAATCTATGTGTTCCAAATATTATATCTATTTTTCCCTCTAATAATTTTTTCTTTATTATTTCTGCCTCTTTCTTTGTAGTAAACCTATTTAATAAGCCTATATTTATCCCATAATTTGAAAATCTTTCTAGTGCACTTTTATATTGTTGTGAAGATAAAATGGTAGTTGGGCATAAATATGCCACTTGTTTTGAACTATTTACAGCTTTGAAAATTGCCCTAAATGCAACCTCAGTTTTTCCATATCCAACATCACCACATAAAAGCATATCCATAGGATATTCTTTTTCCATTGCAGTTTTTATTTTATCTATTGCAATATATTGATCAACCGTTGGTTCATACTTAAATTCATTTTCAAATGAATTAGATAAATCATCATCTTTTTTAAAAGAGAATCCTTTTTGCATTTTTCTTAAAGCTGAGACTTTAAGTAATTTATCTGCTATATCCTTTATTCTATTTTTTACCCTTAATTTAGTTTTTTGCCAATCTGATCCACCTAATTTATTTATTTTAGGAACTATAGCATCATTTGATGAGTATTTACTAATTAATTCTATTTTAGAAACTGGTATATATAATTTATCATTATCTTTATATTGTACTTCTATATAATCTTTTTTATTTCCATTTTTCGTTAGTGTTTTTATACCAGTATATATCCCTATACCATGATTTACATGTACTACGTAGTCCCCTTCTTTTAAATTATCAATACTTTTTATTTTACTTCCATATTTAAATTTATTTTTATAATTTATTTTCTTTTGCCTAGATTTAAATAATTCATTTTCTGTAATAACTATGTATTTATCAAACTCAAATCCCTCTTCTATATTTGATTTTATTATATTAACATTTTCTTCCTTTATATCTTCTAAAGTCGTAACTATATAAGATATATCTAGATATTTTTGGATGTTTTTTATTTTATAATCATCAGTTAATGAAATAATTATAGTTTTTTTTGAAAATAGATGGTTTTTTAAGTATTCATTCAAATATTTAAAATTTGAATTGAATTTTTCTACTAATCTTGATGAATAATTATAAGATTTTTTAATCTTAACATTTTCTAATATATTATCTATAGTCATCAAATATATATTATTATTCTCTTGATTTAACGACTCTAATTCATGCATATAATTAGTATTATAAAGTGGTTCTTTTGAAGTACTATATTCAAATATTTCTTCTCTTAATTTTATATAAGATTTTTTTAATTGATTATAATCTTTATATACTATAATAGGATTTTCTAAGTATGATAATAAACTAGCTGTTTCATTTACAACAATAGGTAAATATTTCTGACTTTCTTCTATATCTTCTATTTCTTTTTCATTTATAAATTCTGAATATGGTTTTATTTCAAATTCATTCATTTCTTCTAGTGATCTTTGTTCTTCAATATCAAAATACCTAATTGAATCAATAGTATCTCCCCAAAACTCAATTCTTATAGGATTTTCGCTATTAACTGGAAATACATCTAGTATATATCCTCTATTAGCAACCTCACCTGTTTTGTTTACAAGGGTATCTTTTATATATCCTATTGAAATTAACTTTTTATATAAACTATCTTTTGAAACTTCAGAACCCTTTTTTATATTGAGTTTACTTTTTTTCCATAACTCCTTAGTAGGTAAATATCTTAAAAATCCCATTAAATTTGTAATAACAATATTATTATTGTTTTCACTTATTGAATTTAATGTACTTACTCTTATAGATTTTAACTCAGGAGAAATCGCAAAGGACTCACTTGTTAAAAAATCATCCATAGGAAATAGATATGTATTTTCATTTAATTTAGATAAAATAGAATAATATAAATTTGATTCATATAAAGAATTTGTTACTATGAGTATATTTTTATTAGTTTTTTGAAATATGTCATCAATGCAAAAAGAAATTAACTGATTAGTTAACCCTGTAATTGAAATATTATCTATTTGATTTATATTTATTTTATCTTTTATAAATTTCATAATATCATCTTTCTTAATTATATTTGTTCATTAGCTCATCAAATGTCATTTTAAAATAATCATCTATTATATCTATACATTTATTTATTGATTCATCAATAACTTTTCTATCATCATTATTCATTTTTCCTAAAACATAATCTTTTGTATTAATAGATTTATCATTATTTATGCCTATTTTTAATCTTTTATAATTTTTTGTACCTAAATGTTGTTCTATATTTTTTATTCCATTATGCCCACCTGATGAACTATTTTGTTTTAACTTTATTTTACCTAAAGATTGATCTAAATCATCATGTATAACTAAAATATCATTTATATTTATCTTAAAATAATCTATATATTTTTTTATAACTTCTCCTGATAAATTCATGTATTTTTGAGGTTCTAAGAACATTATTTTTTCACTATTTATAATAATTTCAGTATATAATCCATCAAATTTAGACTTATTTACTTCTAAATTATATTTTTTTAAATATTCATCTATTACATCAAAACCTATATTATGTCTTGTATTTTTATATTCCTTTCCTGGATTTCCAAGGCCTATTATTAATTTCATTCATTTACCTCCATGGTATTTCATATAAACAGTATTTTTTTCTATGTTATGAAGTTTAGCAACCTTTTTGATGGCATCTTTTTCCGTTAATCCTTCTTTTATTAGTTCTTTAACATGAACAATAACGTCTATATTATCATAATTTTCTTTTATCGTATTTCCTTCTACAACTATTACGAACTCTCCCTTAGGCTCAGTTAAATCATTTAATACATCTACTATTGATCCTCTATATACTTCTTCATATTTTTTACTTATTTCTCTTGAAATACTTATATTTCTATTACCAAAAACTTCTTTTATTAATTCTAAAGTTTCTATTACCCTATATGGTGATTCATAAAATATAATTGTATACTTAATAGTTTTTAAATTTTCTAATTCTTTTTTCTTAGAAGATTTCTTACTATCTAAAAATCCATAGAATAAGAATTTATTTGGATTTATTCCAGACATTATAAGTGCTGGTACAAACGCTGTTGGACCTGGAAGAGAAATAACATTGTATCCTTCCTTAATTACATGATATGAAATGACATATCCTGGATCACTAATTGAAGGGGTTCCTCTATCTGATACTAGACCTATATTTAAACCTTCTTTTAAATAATTTAAAACTTTATCATATACTTTATCTTCATTAAATTTATGACACGATATCAACTTTTTATTTATATCTAAATGATTCAATAGTTTTTTTGTTTCTCTTGTATCTTCACAAAATACTATATCAACCTCTTTTAAAATATTAATTGCACGTAATGTTATATCATCCATATTTCCTATTGGTGTTGGAATTAAATATAAACTTGGATTTTTGTCATAACTTTTTTGGCTCATTTTTATCACCTACTGAAACATATTTTTTATATTTTTTAAGTAATTCCCTTCTTCATCATGAACATATAAAGGTGGTAATATTTTAAGAGATTTATTACCATTTTTTGCTCCTTCTATTAAAATCATATTACATTCACTATTTTCTTTAGGATATACTAATTGTAACCTCTTTGGTTCAATATTATTTTTTTTCATTATTTCTATTATTTCTATTAATCTATCTGGTCTATGAACTAATGCTATTGTACCATTATTTTTTAATATTTTTTTAGCAACTTTGAAGATATCCTCTAAATTTAATAATATTTCATGTCTTGCAATTGTTTTAATTTTATCTACATTTAAATTCGATTTATCTATTACTTTAAAAAAAGGAGGGTTACATGTTATTAAATCAAAGGTATCTGTTTCATATATATTTGGGAGATTTTTAATATCCATATTTAATATTTTTATTCTATTTTCTAAATTATTTATATTTATAGTCTTTTTTGCTAAATCGTATATTTCTTTTTGAATCTCTACTCCTATTATATTACAATTTAATTTTTGACTCATTATCAATGGAATTGGTGCATTACCTGTACAAAAGTCGATAATATTTTTATATGATTTATTTTTAATAGCAAAATTAGCAAGTAAAACTGAATCTAGTGAGAAATTAAACCAATCTGTATTCTGGACTATTTTTAAACTTTCATAATTTAATAATTTATTTATTACTTCCATATTAAGATAACTCAATTATATCTTTTTCAGTTGTTTCTATTTTATATGTGTTTTTTATGACATCTACAGATATAACTTTTCCTTCTTTTCCTTCTTTTTTTATTATATCTCCTACTTTAGGCATATTTTTTTTTAATTCTGAGTATGTATCATCTTCATAAGAAAGACAACATAACAATCTTCCACAAGAACCATTTATCTTATTTGGATTTAATGCTATATTTTGATTTTTGGCCATATTTATTGTTATATTATCAAATGAATATAGATATGTAGAACAACAAAGAGGTCTTCCACAAGGACCTAATCCTCCCGCTTCTTTTGCTTTATCCCTAGGTCCAATTTGTCTTAATTCTATTCTAGTTTTATATATTTTTGCCAAATCTTTAGTCAAGTTTCTAAAATCAACTCTTTCACTCGCAATAAAGGTAAAAAACAATTGGGTTCTCTCGAATGTATATGTTACTTCAACAAGTTTCATATCTAAATTATGTTTTTTTATTAATTCATTACATTTATCAAAAGCTTGTTTAGCATCTTTTAGATTATTTAAGTGATTTGTATAATCCTTTTTTGTTGATATTCTAATTACTCTTTTTAAAGGATAATGAATATTTTTTTTATCCATTTCAATAACATCAGTTGTTACTGTTCCAAATTGAAGACCTCTTTCAGTTTCAACTATAACTGTGAGATTTTTTTTTAATTTTAATTGATGAGAATCAAAATAATATTTTTTACCATATTTCTTAAATGTTACTCCAACAACATTTATTTTATCACTATTCATACTTCTACCTCACTTAATTCTATTATTAATTTATCTATTAGTAACTTTAAATTTACATTTAATATAGATTGATTTTTTACAGTTTCAACTATAATTATTTTTTTTATTAATGAATCTTTTGAATTTAATGATGATATTTGTTCTATAAATGAAATATAATCTTCCATATAATTTACATTATTTGAGATTTTATAATGTAGACAATCATCGTATATATATAATATTACATTACATAAATTAGTCAAGTCTTCTTGGCTTTTAAATACATCATAAATTAACTTTTTTATCTTAACATATGTATTTAATTTAAATTGTTCTATATTATTCACTAATTCAATAGAAGAATTAATAAATATATCTTTCTCCCTTAATTCATCTTCAACGTTGTCAAAAAAAGAAATGTTTTCCATTTTATTAACAATACTTTTATTTTGAAAATTTAAAATTTGACATCTTGACTTTATAGTAGGCATTACCATATTTATATTATCTGTTAAAAGTATTGCAATAATATCATCTTCAGGTTCTTCTAAAAATTTTAAAATACAATTAGCAGAAGATATATTTAATTTTTCACAATTTTTTATTATATATATTATTTTATTTCCTTCTACTGGCTTATTAACTACACTATTTTGCAAATCTAATAACTGATTTTTTTTAATAACATTACCCTCTGGTATTATTATTTTTAATTCATTATATTGTTCACTATTAATTCTTTTATATATACTTTCTAGTTTTTCTTTATCTTGTTTACTATAACTTATTATTTCTTTTGCAAAATCTTTTGCATAATTATATATAAATTCGATATCATCACATGAAAATAAATATGCTTGAACTAATTTATTATTTTTTAAACTTTTAGTTAATATAGTAGTTACTGAATTTTGCGTTTCTATATATTTTTCAAGCATACTATCCCACCTTACTTCTATCT
>CAPQQE010000015.1:919-12740 GCA_948687865.1 uncultured Bacilli bacterium | reverse complement strand
TTTAATATTTTTTTTAACATACTTGTCCACCTCATCTAATACATAATATGAGTGAACTTTAGGTATTATGAAATTTTATTTCTTTCTTGCATAGCTATTTGTATAGTTAATGGATCTAGGTATTCCATGTCAGCACCAACTGGTATTCCTGCGGCTATTTTTGTAATAGATACATCATATCCTTCTAACATTTTTAAAATATAAGCAGAAGTTGTTTCACCTTCTATATTAGGAGTTAATGCTAATATAACCTCTTTTATATTTTCTGTCTTAATTCTATTTATTAGTTGATTTATTTTTATATCTTCTGGATTCTTTCCCTCAAGAGGGGATATTAAACCTTCTAAAACATGATATTTTCCATTAAATACATTTGCTTTTTCAAAAAGTATTAGATTCTTTGTATTTTCTACTACACATAAAACTTCTGAATTTCTATTGTTATCAGTACATATATCACATTTCTCGTTCTCAGTTAAGTTATTACATATAACACATTTTTTTATTTTATTTTTTACATCTTCTATGGATTTTGAAAACGTTGCGGCTTGTTCATTATCAAAATTTAATACTGCAAATGCTAATCTTTCGGCATTTTTTTCGCCAATACCAGGTAACATTTTTAAACATTCTATTAATTGTTCAAAACTTCTTGGATATTTCATTAAAAAATATTTGGTAGTCCTTGTCCTATTTTACCTAGTTTTTCTTCTTTTTCTTTATTTGCAGCAGATATAGCCTCGTTTATTGCTAATAAAATCATATCTTCTAATAACTCAATATCTTCTTTTTCTATATCTTCATTAATTTTTATTTTTTTAACCTCTGGTTTCCCATTTACTTCTACCTCTACTAATGGTTGTTTTGCATAAAATATTTTTTCTTCTATTTCCTTTTGCGCTTTTTCCATATCACCCTGCATTTTTTTTGCTTGTTGCATTATCATATTAATATTCATATTATTCTCCTCCTATTTCTAATAATTCATCAAATTCACCTTTTACTTCTTTTTTTGATAAATTTATTTTACTTAATACATCAGATTCATCAATAAAATTAATTATTTCTTTATTTTTAATTTTATTTACATATATTTTTCTTTTTTCTTCCCATAATAAATTATCTAATACACATATTTTTATCATGTTATTTTTATTTTCCGATATATAATTTTCTATCAGTTCAATATTATCATATAAATCATGTAAAATATTATCATTTTTTGTGGTAAATATAACTCCATTTTTAGATGCTGCTTTTAACTCAGTATCTGATAATAAATTTATTATTTTCAATTTTTCCAAATCTGATATATCTTCACTTAAATTTCTTATTATCTTATTATATTTTTCTTTTGATGGTCTATCAGCATTTCCTAAAATATTATTTAATCTTATACTCATGAGATTATCATAATCATCATAATTTCTAGATTGTATTTCTTTATTTATTATTTTTTTATTTTCTTGATTACTTTTTTCATTTGAAGTTTGAATTTTAGTAGTAACATTTTTATTAAACATTTGTTTGTTATTTAATTTATTAATTATATTTATTATTGTAACAT
Source organism: uncultured Bacilli bacterium (assembly GCA_948687865.1). The sequence goes on along the minus strand of CAPQQE010000015.1, from coordinate 11,173 downwards.
CAAATATTATTCTTTTATCATTTGATAATTTCATATCATCTATAGATTTATTAATTATCATTATAATATCTAAAATATCATCTTCACTTAAAATATTTATAATCTCTGAATTTTGATTTATTTTATACTCTATTAATTCTTTTCTTAAATATTTAATAATATCTTCACTTACATATATATAATTTTTACCATTTAATTGCCATTCTTGTATTTTATCAAAAATAGCATCATATTTTTCATTTTTAATATTATTGATAAATTCATAAATCTCACTATTTGATATTCTTCCATTTATCATTAATACATCATCATACTTTATATTTCCATCAGTATATGCATTAAGTTGATCTAGCATGCTTACTGCATCTCTAAGTCCCCCATTTGATTCTTCTCCGATTAAATTTAATGCTTCATCTGTTGCTTTTATACCTTCTTGATCACAAATATATTTTAGTCTATCAGTTATTATTGAAATTGGAATTGGTTTAAATTCAAAAGATTGACATCTCGACATTATAGTTAAAGGTATTTTATGAGGTTCTGTAGTTGCTAATATAAAAATTACATGTTCTGGGGGCTCTTCTAATGTTTTTAGTAGGGCATTAAAAGCCCCTGTAGTAAGCATATGTACTTCATCTATAATATATATTTTATATTTTGAAATTGTTGGTAATAATGTTACATTATTTTTTATCTCTCGTATTTCATCTACACCATTATTTGATGCTGCATCCATTTCTATTATATCAATATTTTCATTTTGATTATTATTTTTACATATTTCACACTTTTCACAAGATATTCCTGATTCAGGATTTAGACAATTTATTGTTTTTGCAAATATTTTTGCAATACTTGTTTTTCCTGTTCCACGAGGTCCTATAAACAAATAAGCATGAGTAAGTTTATTATTTTTTATTACATTTTTTAATGTTTGTACTATTATTTGTTGTCCACACACATCATTAAACGTTTTGGGTCTATATTTACGATATAGTGCTTGATATTTCATAAAACCTCCTTTATAAATCCATTTTATTATACCATATTTTTTTCTTTTTTAATATCAATTATCCTATATTTTATAAGGTTTTATTTCAAAATTATTATTAATGTTTCACGTGAAACATTGATATTTAGAATATTAATTTAAATTTAAAGAAAGATAATGTTTCACGTGAAACATTATCTTTTACTTTCAAAAAATGATCTTAGAATAATAGAAAAATTAGTATTATAATTTAGAAAATCATAACTAGGTTTTTTTTCTGTTGTTTCTTTATTTTGTTGTACAAAATAATATACATTTTTAATTCTAGATTTTTTTATTATTTCTTTACACATTGAACAAGGCTCTAAAGTAATATATATATCACAATCTTCCAATCGCCAATTTTTCAGTTTTTTTGATGCTTTTTTAATTGCTATTATTTCTGCATGATTAAGTATATTATTTTCTTTATTAATTTTATTATAGCCCTCTCCAATTATTTTATTATCTTTTACTATTACAGCAGCAATAGGAACTTCATTATTTTTTATTGCCTTATTAATAAGATAATTTAATCTCTCTATTATTAATTCTAAATTCATTTAAACCTCCATAAAAAAATGCACACACGAAAATTGACTGTTAAGGCTGCTATATTTCTATCCTGACCTGGTTCCAATATTTTCGTTGTGCATATAAAATATATAATATATTTATATAAAAGTCAATATTTATTATTTTTGTTTGTATTTTGTTCGTAAAAATATTTCCCGGGAAATATTTTGTTCACTTTTATCTTATATTTAGTAAAGATTTACTATTTAATTTTTCTTTACTTTTATATTTCTTTAAAGTATCCAAATTAACAAAAATCCCTTGAGGAGAAGCACTATTTCCTAAACTTTCTAATTCTGATAAGGACTTAGCTGGTAATATTAAAAATTTTTTTCTTAATTTCAATCTATTATTTTCTTTTAAAATTCTATTATAATCTTTCTTTTTTAATTCTTCTATATCTACATAACTACCATTTTTAGTTCCATATAGAATTGCATTTTTCTTAATTATATAAGTGTGAATATCTCCTTTAGAAATAATATCATTACTTTCTTTATCATTCTCTTCCCATACTGTTTGAACAATATCGCCTATAAATAATCTATCCATAAAAACTCCTATCTTTTATTTAATTTTTATTATACATTTTTTATTTTTCTTGTCAATATCTTTTCTTATTATAATTGTATCTATTTTAATTTAAAAAGAAACTATTCTTCAATAGTTTCTTCTATTTCTTCTTCCGACACTGTTTCTGTTGTTGTTATTGTCGTTACCTTCTGATCATCTTTTAAATTAATTAATCTAACACCTTGTGTTACTCTACTCATTTTTGAAACTTGGCTTACAGGTATTTTTATTACTATTCCACTATCTGTAATTATCATTAGATCTTCATCATCTTTTACATTTTTAACACAAACTAGACTGCCATTTTTATCAGTAATATTTAATGCTTTTACACCTTTACTACCTCTATGAGTTAATCTATATTCATCAATTTTTGTACGTTTTCCATACCCTTTTTCGGTCATAATTAATATATCACTATCTGGGATGACCTTCTCCGCGCTTACACAAATTGCATCATTTGGAATATCTATACCTTTAACACCACTTGCAGTTCTACCCATAATTCTTATTTCTTTTTCACTAAATCTAACAAGACGTCCATTTGATGATCCTATTACAATTTCATTATCTCCATTTGTTTTACATACAAATAGTAATTCATCATCCTCTTTTAATGTTATTGCAATTTTACCTGTTTTTCTAATATTATCAAATTCTTCTATACTTGTTCTTTTTATTAATCCTTTTTTAGTAACAAATGTTATATATTTATCTTCATTTTCATTTGATATATTAAGAATTGCATTTATTCTCTCATCTTTTTCTATAGGAAGTAAATTTATTATAGGAAGACCTTTAGCTTGTCTGCTATATTCAGGTATTTCATAACCCTTAATCTTATAAACTTTTCCTTTATTAGTAAAGAATAATATGTAATCATGAGTTTTAACATTCATCATTTTTTCTACAAAGTCTTCTTCATTTGTTGCCATACCTTTAACTCCAACTCCGCCTTTATTTTGAACTTTATAAGTATCTGATGTAAGTCTTTTTATATATCCTTTATTAGTTAATGTTATAATTATATCTTCTACAGGAATTAAAGATTCATCCTCTATATAGTCTATAGCAGTCATATCTATTGCTGTTCTTCTATCATCAGAATATTTGTCTTTTATTTCTAATAATTCATCTTTTATAATTCCATAGATTTTTTCATCAGATGCTAATATTGCTTTTAATTCTTTTATCTTTTCTAACAATTCTTTTAATTCGTTTTCTATCTTATCTCTTTCTAAACCAGTTAATCTTCTTAACTTCATCTCAAGAATTGCATCTGCTTGAGTTTGACTTAATCCAAATTTTGTCATTAAGCCTTCTCTTGCTTCATCATCCGTCTTTGATCCTCTGATTAATTTTATTACTTCATCAATATGATCTAAAGCAATTTTTAATCCTTCTAATATATGAACCCTCTTTTCTGCTTTATCAAGATCAAATTTAGTTCTTCTAATAATTACTTCTTTTTGATATTCTATATATTTTGAAATAATATCTTTTAATCCTAGTGTTTTTGGAACTCCCTTGTCTAGCATTAAAAATATAATTCCAAAATTTGTTTGAAAGTCTGTATGTTTATACAAATTATTTAAAACAACTTGTGCATTTGCATCTTTTTTAAGTGTAATAGTTATTTTTACACCTTTTTTCAAATCTGTATGGTAATCTGCGATACCTTCTATTGTTTTATTGTGAACAAGTTCAGCAACTTTATTTTTTAAATTCATTGTATTTATTCCATAAGGAACTTCTTCAATAATAATACAATTTTTTCCATTTTTTTCTTCAATAGTTGCCTTACTTCTAATAGTTATAGTTCCCCTACCTGTTTCGTAAGCTTTTCTTATACCACTATTTCCAAGGATTATTCCTCCTGTTGGAAAATCTGGTCCTTTTATGTATTCCATTAATCCCATTGTATCTATTTCAGGATTATCTATATAAGCAATACATCCATCTATAACTTCACCTAAATTATGTGGTGGAATATTTGTAGCCATTCCAACGGCAATTCCCATTGTTCCATTTACAAGTATATTTGGAAATCTTGATGGTAAAATTTCAGGTTCTTTTTCTGTTGCATCAAAATTATCTATAATATTTACAGTATCTTTATTTATATCTCTAAGAAGTTCAAGAGATATTTTTGATAATCTTGATTCCGTATAACGCATTGCTGCTGCGCCATCACCATCTATATTACCAAAGTTTCCGTGACCATCAACAAGAGTATATCTATAACTAAAGTTTTGAGCCATACGAACTAGTGCTTCATAAATACTAGAATCTCCATGTGGATGATATTTACCCATAACCTCTCCAACAATACGTGCTGATTTTCTATGTTGTTTATCTGGAGTAGTACCTGACTCATACATTGACCATAAAATTCTTCTATGAACAGGTTTCAAACCATCTCTTAAATCAGGAAGTGCACGAGATGTTATTACACTCATTGAATATTCCATAAAAGAAGTTTCTATTTCACTTACTATATTATTTTCTTCTAATCTATCTCTACTGTGATCCATTATTTATGCCTCCTAAATATCCAGATTTTTTACATACTCAGCATTTTCTTCTATAAAATTTCTTCTTGGTTCTACTTCTTCTCCCATAAGTTTTGAAAATGCTGCATCTGCTTCAATTGCATCTTGTACTGTAATTTTTCTAAGTACTCTATTATTTATATCCATTGTTGTTTCATAAAGTTGATCATCGTCCATCTCACCTAGACCTTTCATACGTTGTATTATTGGTTTAACAGTTGATGGAAGTGTACTCAAATATTCATCCTTTTCTTCATCATTTAATACATATTTTATAGTTTTACCATGTTTTATACAATATAATGGAGGCTGTGCCGCATACACGTGCCCTGCTTCAATAATTGGTCTAAAAAATCTATAAAATAAAGTTAATAATAATACCCTTATATGTGAACCATCAACATCGGCATCTGTCATTATAATTATTTTATGATATCTAAGTTTATTCAAATCAAATTCTTCACCTATACCTGTTCCAAATGCCGTAATAATTGTCCTTATTTCTTCATTTGATAAAGCTTTATCTATTCTTGCTTTTTCTACATTTAAAATTTTTCCTCTAAGAGGTAGTATTGCTTGTGTTTCTGAATCTCTACCTGTTTTAGCTGATCCTCCAGCTGAATCTCCCTCTACTATAAATATTTCACAAATAGATGGGTCTTTACTTTTACAATCTGTTAGTTTTCCTCCAAAATTAACAACATCTAAATCACTTTTTCTTCTTGTTAATTCTCTTGCTTTTTTAGCTGCGACTCTTGCTCTTGCTGCTATCATTATTTTTTCTATAATTAATTTTGCTTCATCTGGATTTTCAAGTAAAAATTTTTCAAAACCTTGTGCAAATACATTATCAGCAATCTTTCTAACCTCTGAATTTCCAAGTCTTCCCTTTGTTTGACCTTCAAATTGCGGATTAGGATGCTTACAAGAAACAATCATAGTTAAACCTTCCTTAACATCCTCACCAGTTAATGAATCATCTTTTTCTTTTAATATATTATTTTTTCTAGCATAATTATTTATAATTCTAGTTAGTGCCCTTCTAACACCTTCTTCATGAGTTCCTCCATCATGAGTATTAATGTTATTAACAAAAGAATAAATATTATCTGTATATCCAGAATTATATTGCATTGCTACTTCAAGTAAAATTCCATTTTCTTCACCAGTTAAGTGGATTATTTCATTATGAATTGGTGTCTTACTTTTATTTAAATATTTTACATATTCACTTATTCCACCTTCATAGCAAAAAGTATCTTTCTTCTCTTCCTCTACCCTTTCATCTGTTAGAGTTAATCTTAAACCTTTATTTAAAAAGGCTAATTCTCTTGTTCTAACTTTAAGAGTTTCATAATCATATATATCTGTATCAAAAATATCAGAATCTGGTTTAAAAGTTACTGTAGTTCCAGATTTATTACTTTCACATGCTCCTATTACTGTTAATGGTTGAACTGTCTTTCCCCCATTTGCAAATTTTACTTCATAAACTTTTCCATTTTTATAAACAGTTACAATTACTGATGTTGATAAAGCGTTAACTACTGATGCACCTACACCATGTAGTCCTCCTGATACTTTATATCCTCCACCACCAAATTTTCCTCCTGCATGAAGAACAGTGTAAACAGTCTCTACTGTTGATATTCCAGTTTTAGGATGAATATCTACTGGTATTCCTCTTCCATTATCTACAACAGTTATAGAATTATCTTTATTTATTGTAATTTCAACATGAGTACAAAACCCTGCCATAGCTTCATCTATAGCATTATCTACTATTTCCCACACTAAATGGTGTAATCCACGTTTGTCAGTCGACCCAATATACATACCTGGTCTTTTTCTTACTGCTTCAAGTCCTTCTAATACTTGTATTGCTGATGCATCATATTTATTTTCAGCCATTTTCTTCACCTCTTTTATTTACTATTGCATTATTAATATTAAAAATATCTGCTTTTTCTACTAATTTATTATCTATATTATTTATATCAGTAGATGTAATAAATACTTGTAAATCATTATCTATATATTTAATAATATTTTCTTTCTTTTCATTATCAAGTTCGCTAAATATATCGTCAAGTAATAATATTGGTTTTATATATTTATTTTCCTTCATCATTTCTATCTCTGATAATTTAAAACAAAGTATAGATATTCTATGTTGTCCTTGTGAACCAAAATTATTTATTTTTACATTATCTAAATATATAGAAAAATCATCTCTATGAATACCTACTAAAGTATTTTTTTGTTGTAATTCTTGATAATATACTTTTTCATATTTTTCTTTTATTTCTTTGAATAAATCTTTATTATTATTTATTTCAATAAAAGATTCATATTTCACATATATATCTTCTTTATTAGTTAAATTTTTATAGATACCTTTAATATAATAATTAATTTTATCTATATAATTTTTTCTAAAATTAAGTATTTCAATATTTAATTTTATTAACTTTTCTGTAAGTATATCTAAATAAACTTTATCTATTTTTGATACATTATTTTTCAAATATTCATTTCTATTTTTTAATACTTTATTATAATCATTTATATATTTTAAATAGTTATTATAGAATTGTCCTATTTCTACATTTAAAAAGTATCTTCTTGCATTTGGAGGTCCTTTTAATATTTCTAAATCATCTGGACAAAACATAATAGTATTAATATTTGATAAATAATCACTTATTTTTTTTAAAGGATTATTATTAATACTTACTTTTTTACCTTTAGAATTAATAAGTATTTCATAGTTCTTTTTTAATGAATTTTCATGTATAATTTCACCATTTATCCTGGTAAATAATTCATTTTGTTTAATTAAAAATGAATCTTTACTACATCTATGTGATCTTGTAATAGATAAAACATATATACTTTCTAATATATTTGTTTTACCTTGAGCATTATTTCCAATAAAAATATTTATTTTTTTATCAAAATTTAATTCTAAACTAGAATAATTTCTAAAATTTGATAGTAAAATTTTCTTTAAAAACATTTTAAACCTATTTTAACGACCTTATTTCCATTTTGATACATAAATAATGCTCCTATACATACATACTAATTATACCACAAAAAAGAGTATTTTTTTATAGTTTTTTCAAAAATACTCTAATTTTCACATAATTTTCTTTTTCTTAATATTGATTCTAATTTAGTTGCTCTTAAATATTGATTATCAAAAGAAGAATAAGATATATCTATGTATATTTTCTTACCATTTTCAAAATAAACTAATATTTTTTTATTCATCTCTTTATAGTCAATTATTTTACCTAAACATACCCATATACAATTAGATAATCTTGGCGATGATGTTGGAAAATAAATTAAATTTCTACTTTCCTCAATTATTATTGGTGATTTATGACTTATTCCAGTTAATACTTTTGTTCCCATATGTCTACCTATATAAGAACTTCCAAAATATTCACAACTTCTTTCAATTATTTTCATAGTATTCATATTTACTAAAAATTCATCATCTTCTTCAATAACATTTGTTACATTTTCTCCAACCGGTATTAATATTAAAGTTTTACTATTAATTTCATAATTATTCATAAAATTTTCCCCCATATATGAATTTTTCTGATTAATAAAAAATAATCACTTATATTAATAACTAATTTTTTTAAAAATATTGTCGATTAGAGTAAAAAAAAGAAATTTTTTTCTTTTAATATGTTTTTATTGGTAATAATAATTGAATTAAATTATCATCTGAGTCAGTTTTAAGTATTATTGGTTTAATATCCGAATTTAAAAGAATTCTTATATCTTTACTATCAATTGTTCTCAAAGCTTCCATCATAAACTTAGATGAAAATGCAATTTTTATATTTTTATCATTATTTTTTGTTATTGATAAAGTTTCCTCTACTTTTCCTATCTCTGGTGTATTAGAACTTATTATTACTTCATTATCATTAGTTTCAAATTTTATTACATTTTTTTCTTTTTCACTAGTTAAAAGTGCCGCCCTATCTATTACCTTATATAATTCATCCAAATCTGCTTTTATTTCTAATTCAAATTCTTCAGGAATTAAACGAGAAGTATCTGGAAATGTTCCATTTAATAATCTGGATTGAAATAAAATATTATCAAATTTAAATAATATTTTATTTGAAAATATATGTATTTCTACATTTTCATCATTATCATTTAATATTTTAGATAATTCCCCTATATTTTTACCTGGAATAACTATATTTATTAAATTTTCTACAATAGAATCTAACTCAACTACTTTTTTTGCAAGACGATATGAATCAGTAGCAACACATTCCATCTTATTTCCTTCTATTTTTATATTAATACCTGTAAGGATTGGTCTTGATTCTTGAACAGAAGTTGCAAATAATGTTTGATTAACTATATTTTTTATAACTTTTTTACTTAATATTATTGGATTTATAGATGTATCTAAATTTATATTAGGAAATTCTGATGAATCTATTCCATTTAAATTAAAATTAGAATTTGCAGTATGTATTAATATTTTTAATCCATCTATTATTTCTATATTAATAATACCATCAGGTAATTTTCTAATAATTTCAAGTAAATATTTTCCTTGAATTATTATTGATCCATTACTTTCTATATTATCTATATATTTTTTATCTATAAAACTTTCAATATCTATATCATTATTTGTAGCAGTTAAAAATAATCCCTCGCTTGTTAAATTAAATTTAATTCCCCCAAGTACAGGTATAACATTTTTTGTAGATACAGCTTTTGATACATTATTTAAATTTTCTAATAATATTTCTTTTTTAATACTAAACTTCATATTAAACCTCCTAAGTTTGATTATATCATATTATTTAGATATATGTTATTTTTATTATTACTGTTGAAAATGTTAAAAACTAATATTTTCTTTATTTTATATAGCTTTATATAAATACTTTACTGTTTATAATTGTTAATTTTTTTGTTTAATATTGAAACTTTTCAACATTAACTTAATTTTTCTTTTATTTCTTTTATTATATTATCTAATTGTTTATTTTGTTTAATTTCTTTATCTATTTTATCACATGAATGAATTATAGTAGAATGATCTCTACCACCAAATTCCATTCCTATTCTAGGAAAGGATTCATCAGTTAATTGTCTTGATAAATATATAGCAATTTGCCTTGGAAATGCAATTGTTGCTACCCTTTTTTTTGATTTTAAATCTTCAACTGATACATTATAATATTCTGCAACTACTCTTTGTATTTTTTGTATATCATTTTTGAAATTTGTAGATTGATTAATTGTTCCTTTTAAAGCTTCAATAGCAAGATCTAATGTAATTTCTTCCTGAAAAAATATGGTAGAATAAGCACAAACTCTTGTTAAAGCTCCTTCTAAGCTTCTTACATCAGATGAACACATATTGGCGATATATTCAATTGCATCATTACTAATATGTCTTGAAAAATCCATATTTGCCATTTTTTTCTTTAATATTTCTTTTCTTAAATCATTATCCGGTGG
>CAPQQE010000015.1:0-909 GCA_948687865.1 uncultured Bacilli bacterium | reverse complement strand
TTACTTTTAATCCCCAATTAAATCTAGTTCTAAGTCTATCTTCTAGATGTTTAAGATCATCAGGGGAACTATCGGAAGATATAATAATTTGTTTTTTATCATCATATAAATTATTAAATGTATGAAAAAATTCATTTTGAGTTTTTGGAGCATTTCCTAGAAATTGTATATCATCTATTATAAGAACATCAATATTTCTATATTTATCTTTAAATAAATCTACATAATCAAAATTAGTACCATCCTTATCTTTTTTATTTAATCCAAGGAAATCATTAATAAATTGATCACTAGTTACATATAAAACCTTTTTATTAGTATTTTTTACTATATAATTTCCAATTGATTGCATTAAATGTGTTTTTCCAAGTCCACTATTTCCATATATAAATAAGGGATTATACATTTTACCTGGATTTTCAGCAACAGCAAGTGCTGTAGCCTGAGCAAATCTATTACTTTCCCCTACTATAAAATTTTCAAAAGTATAATCGGGATTTAAATTGGCTTTTTCATAACTATTGTATGGAACACCAATATCTTCAATTTTTTCAATTTTAGTATCTTTTTCATATTCACTCTGTAGTAAAAATTCAAAATTAAAATTGGTTCCAGTTATTTCATTAAATATATCTCTTATAATGTCTATATAAGATTCAGAAAGATGTTTTTTATGAGCTATCGTAGGTACAATAATAATAGCATGTTCTTCATTTAATTCAATAAGTTCAGATTCACTAAACCATGTATTATAAGATAATGAAGAAAGTTTAGTTTTTATAGTTTCTAAAAACTTATTCCATATACTATAAGTATTCATTCTACCACCTCCCCCGAAGTATTAGCTTATAAGTTAATTATAATCTTTTTTTTTAAAATTTCAATATAAAAAAGTTATCAACAAAAGTT
>CAPQQE010000014.1:6706-20311 GCA_948687865.1 uncultured Bacilli bacterium | reverse complement strand
ATTATATTGTTTTGTTATTACTTCTTCTGCAACAACGTCCCCATATTCTACTTCTTTTCTTGTATATTCAGAATCTCCATCCATATATATTACTGTATATTTAATTTTTACACTATCAAAAACTGCTACATAAGTTTCATTTTTTGTAACATTTACTATTTCTTTGTCCCATGATTTAAATGTATATGTATATTCATCTGTCTTTTCTTTTACCGGTGTTTCTCCTTTGTATACTGGAGTACTTCCATATTCTAGGATCTCACTTTGTAATTCTTCGCCATTATAATTTACAAATGTTATTTTATATTTATTTTTAGTATTTGTATAGACTGCTGTATATTCTTCATCTTTTGTAACATTTGTTATTTCTTTATCCCATGATGAAAATACATATGTATACTCATCTGTTTTTTCACGTACTGGTATTTCTCCTTTATATTCTGGTGTATCACCATAATTTAAAGTTTCACTTTGTAAAACTACTCCATCATAATTTCTAAATACTATTTCATATGAATTTATTTCATAAACTGCATATAAATCTATATCTGTTTTTATTTCTTCACTAAAATTATATTGTACTCCATTTTCTTCTTTTGACCAATATTTAAATGTATAACCTTCTTTAGTTGGATCTTCACTTGGTTTATTTGCTGTATAACTATCTAATACTTTTTCTACATTATATATTTCATCTTCATTATGATATGTTACTATATGACTATCTTCAATATATCTTCCATATATTTCTATATTATTCATAACTTTATCATTAAAATCATATTTATTGCTATAAGTATTATCTGTATACCATCCATCAAATGTATATCCTTTTTTTATTGGATCAGGATCTGGTCTTGTAGCTAATTTACCTTCTATTACTTCCTCTCCCATTATTATATCAGTATTACCTTCTATATTAAATGTTACTAAATATGTAGGTTTCTTTGTAAACTTACTTTCTAAATCTATATTGCCTTCTACTGGTGTTCCAAATACATATGGTGTATCTGTTCCCTTTATTACCCATCCTATAAATTTATAGTCTTCTAAAGTAGGTGCTAATTCTGGTTCTTTTACCTGATTTTGGTATTCTACTTTTTGCTCAAAGTCTTTTATTTCTACATCTTTATCAAAAAATCTAATTGTATAAGTATTTATCTGATATTTCCCATACAATGTTATATCTTTTGTTAATGTTATTGGATACTCCTCTATTACATCATCTTCATTATACCATCCTAAAAATGTATATCCACTTTTTTCTGGGCTTTCTTTTTCTAGTACAATACTTCCATATTCTAAAGTTTCACTATAATATTCTTCTCCTTCAATTATATATGTTACTTTATATTTATTTTTAACTTCATCATAGATTGCTGTATATTCTTCATCTTTTGTTACTTTTTCTATTTCTTTATCCCATGATTTAAATGTATATGTATACTCATCTGTTTTATTTTTATATGGTCCTTCTTCTTTATATACAGGAATTTCTCCATAATTTAGTGTTTCTTCTTGAAGAATATCGCCATTATCATTTTTAAATGTTATTTTATAAGTATTTATATTATATTTACTTTCTAATATTAAATCTTTTGTTATAGGAAGTAAAATATCATATTTTTCTTCTTTTTCATACCATCCATCAAATGTATAACCCTCTTTAGTAACAATAGGAGGTGTTATTAATGTACCTTCCTCTAATTCCTCTGTTTTTACTACTTCTCCATTATCTATATATGTTACATTGTATTTACTTACTTCATTTTTTGTTTTTCCATATAATATTATGTCTTTTGTTACTTCTTTATTAAAGTCATATTTATTTGTATAGTTTTTATCTGTATACCATCCACTAAAATTTTCTATTTCTAACTTTGGATCTATCAGTTTTTCTCCTTCTAATACTTCTTCTACTTTATATTCTTTCCCATCTAGTATATAACTTACTTTTTCATATACTTCGCCTTTTACTATTACCTTTGATAAATATACTTTAGCTTCATTTGTTTTTGTTATATCTGCAACTAGAGTTATTTCCTTTGTTTCTCCTTTTTTTAGTGTTAATCCTTCTAAATTTGTATTATATAACTTTCCGTTTTTTTCTTTCCAACCTTTATTTTTTTCTTTATTAAATGTTAAGGATTTATCTAACTCTTCTTCTACCCTTGTTATTATTCCTTCTTTTGTTCCTTCATTTTTTACTACTACTTTATATTCTATTTCACCTTCTATTTCTTGTAAGTTTTTAACTGATTGAACTACTTTTTGTAATTTATCATAACTATATTCTTTTGTCTTTCCTTTATTTACTATCTTAACCCTATTTATATACTTTCTTACATTTATTTTATATGGTTCTACCTGTTTTACACTAATATTTTTTTCTGTTCCTTCTTTTATTTCTACTTCAGAAGAATCGTCTATTTGATAAACTTCCTCTTCTATTTTTAAAGTATATAATCCTTCTTCTATATCACTAAATACATATCTACCGTCTTTATCAGTATATGTTCTTTTTATTTCATTATTATCTTTATGTAAGCTTATTTCAATATTACTTACACTCATACCTGCTTCATCAGTTACTATTCCTGTTATACTATTTGTTTTTATCTGTATTTCTTTTGTATTTAATTTTGTATATTTTTCTTCTGATATTTCCTTTACTTCTATTTTAGGATTTATTTTATATTCATTTGGAGCTCCTGTTATAACTAAGTTTAAATCTATTTTATTTTCTTCACCTAATTTTACTTTTTCTATTTTTATCTCTATTTCTCTACCATTATCTTTTATAGTACTTGTTATATTTTTTTCATTTATTTCTTTAAAGTGTGCATATTTTGATTCATCTTTATTTAGAGTACCCTTTATTACTACTGTTCTATCTTCTATTCCTTCTACTTTTTCAAGGGTATACAAAACAGGATATTTTATTAGATCATATCCTTTTGTTTCTATTATACTAGCAGCTAATTTATTTTCTTCTTTTATAGATGCAGTTTTTATTCTTACCTTTCCTGAATCTACGTCAATAGACCCTAGTTTATTTATACCAATTATCACAGTTATTAATAATACTATTCCTATTAATATTTTATATTTTTTTCTTTTAAATTTTTCTTTCATATACAAGCACTCCCATATTATCTACTATTATTTATAATTATATCAAAAATACTTATATTTGTATATTATTTCTATCAAAATTAGTTATAAAGTTTTCAAAAAGTTAATAAAAAGTAGTACTTAAGTGTACTACTAATAATGGCTTGTTCTATCTCTATACCACGTATAATGTGCTGGAAAGTTTATATAATCCCTTGGATCAACTGTTTCCCTTAAACTTTGGCAGCTCTTTGTTCCTAAACAAATATTTAAATGTAAGTGATTTCCATAACTATGGCCTGTATTTCCCATATATCCAATTACTGTATCTTTTGTTACTATATCACCTACTTTTACATTTATTCCGCTTAAATGACCATACAATGATGTATATATCTTACCATTTATATTATGGTTTATTACAATATATTTACCATATCCTACCATTGGTGTATAACTTGAATTTGTTTTTACAACTTTACCATCAGATATTGAGTAAATTTTTGTACCACCACTATTTGATATATCTACACCTGCATGATACCTATATCCACCTCCTGATAATGGGTCTAAATTCCACTTACTTTGCATGAATCCAACATCTGTTGGTCTCCAAAATCTAGTTCCTGGAGGTAACTGCCCCCTTGCACAAGTATTTATATCCTGATTATCATTACAACCAGCATTTAAATAATAATTAATTATGGATTTCATATCTTTTATTTCATTTTGAAGTGATGAACATTCATCATCTAAATTTTCTTTTTCTCTTGCTAATACTAAGAGTTTATCTGATAATTCTTTTTGAAGAGCTTTTAAGCTTTCTTCCTTTTTGTGTATTTTTTCTATATTTTCATTATTTTTCTTAATCATCGCATGCATTTCATCTATTAATTTATCATTATATTTTGATAATTGTTCTGTTACTGTAACTCTGTATATAAAATCAGTTATACTATCTGCTTTAAATATATACTCTAAATATGTGGATTCACCTTGTGATAATTGAAAAAATCTCATTAACTCTTTTAATTCTTTATCTTTTTTTGATATTTCAACATTTAGTTTGGAAATTTCATCATTTATCTTTTGAATTTCTTTATTTGCTTCTTCTAACTCTTTATAAATACTCTGTACTCTTGCTTTTGCATTATTAATCTCTTGCTGCGTTGCTTTTGAACTTTGATCTGCTGAACTATATTTTTTTTCTAATTCATTATATTCTTGTTTTAATTGACCCAATGTCTTTGCTGAAACATTGTAAGGTAATAGTAATATTATTGATATTATTGGTATCACAATTTTTAATGTTTTTTTCATTATATCTTTAAATACTTCCTTACTGCTCTACTACTACCTATCATACCAACAATAATACCTATTACTACTAAAACTATAGAAACCATAAATGAGAATGGGAATGGCTCTACTAACTGAATAAACTTAGAGAATAATACCCCTCCTGTTTTTTCATATAATGTACTATACCCATATATAGTTACTAATATAGGAACTATAGAACCAAGTATTCCTATAAATAATCCTTCTATAACAAATGGTTGTTTTATAGAAAAGTTGGATGCTCCTACTAATCTTTTAATTTCTATTTCTTCTTGTCTACTGAATATAGTTATTTTAATTGTATTTATTATTAAGAAAGCTGTTACCACTATAAGGGATAATACTATTACAATCAATATTTTCTCTACAATATTAAATATAGATAATAATGATTCTATCATACCTTCACCATATTTTACCATTACAACACCTTCTATTTTTTCTATTTTAGTTGCTGTATTTGATATTTTTTGTGAATCTTTTACTTTTACTAAATATGTATCATATAAAGGGTTTTCTGACTCAGCCCATGATGACATTATTGTATCAAATATAGCTGATTCTTCTTTCATTTGATTTGCTATATCTTTTTTAGAATTAAAATTTATGGATTCTATATTAGGTAAATCATTTATTTTACCTTTTATTTTTTCTTCCGCTTCATTATCTAATTGATTTTCCATATAAACTACTATTGTAAAATCATCTCTTATTATTTTAGTAAAATTTTCTACATTATAAGAACCTACGATTGCTACTGCAACTATTAAAAGGGTTACCGTTATACATGAAATTGATGCTAAGGACAAACTAAAGTTTCTAATTATATTTTTAAAACCATCTCTTATATTTTTAACTAATATTCTAATGTTTTTCATTTTTATCATAAGTTCCTTTCTCAAAATCTTTTTTTAGTCTTCCTTTATCTAATAATATAACCCTCTTTTTCATCTTATTTACTATATCTCTATCGTGTGTTACTACTATTACAGTAGTTCCAAGATTATTAATTACTTCTAAAACTTTCATAATTTCAAATGATGTATCTGGATCTAAATTTCCTGTTGGTTCATCACATATTAATAATTTAGGGGCATTTACAATAGCTCTTGCGATTGCTACTCTTTGTTGTTCTCCACCTGATAATTCATGTGGATAACTTTTTGTTTTTTCTCTTAATCCTACTAAATCTAATGCTTTTAGTGTTTTAGTTCTAATTTCATGTTTATCATATCCAAACATTTCAAGAACAAATGCTACATTTTCATATGCAGTTAACTTTGGCAATAATTTAAAATCTTGGAAAACTACTCCTAATTTTCTTCTTAATTTATATACTTTTCTATTTTTTAATTTACCAACATTTACTCCACCAATCACTATTTGACCATTTGTTGGTTTTTCTTCTCTATAAAACATTTTCATAAGTGTTGATTTACCTGATCCTGACGCACCTATTATAAACACGAAATCTCCCTTTTTTATATTTAAGTTCAATCCATATAGTGCAGTTACACCAGTATGATATGTTTTCTCTACATCTGTAATTTTAATAAACTCCATTTTACTCCTCCATTATTCCATTACTTTATGTTAAAGTTTAAATAACTCTCAATAAACTCATCTATCTCGCCATCTAATACTTTACTAACATTACTTGTTTCATAATTTGTTCTATGATCTTTTACCATTGAATATGGATGCATTACGTAACTTCGTATCTGCGAACCAAAATTAATGGAACTTTGATCCTTTTTATATTCCTCTGACTCTTGTAGTAATTTTTGTTCTTCTAATGCATATAATTTAGACTTTAATACTTTCATAGCTTGTTCTTTATTTTTAAGTTGGCTTCTTTCATTTTGACAAGTTACTACTATATTAGTAGGAATATGGGTAATTCTAACAGCACTATCTGTAGTATTTACTCCTTGTCCTCCTGCTCCACTACTTCTATATACATCTACTCTTATATCACTTTCTTTGATTTCTATATTAATATCATCATTTTCTTCAGGTATTACTTCTACTGCTGCGAATGATGTATGTCTTTTATTTGCTGAATCAAAAGGAGATAATCTTACTAACCTATGAACCCCTCTTTCACATTTTAAATAACCATATGCATTTATTCCAGTTACTAAAACTATAACCTTTTTAATACCTACCTCTTCTCCTTGAAGAGTATCTAATATTTCATATTTAAAATTCTTTTTATCACACCATCTAAGATACATTCTTAAAATCATATTTGCCCAGTCACAGGCCTCTGTTCCACCAGCTCCTGAATGAACTTCTAAAATAGCATTATTTTTATCATTTTTACCTGATAATTTTGTTTCAAGTTCTAGCGCATTAATTTCTTTTGTTAATGATTTTAACTCTTCTTCTATTTCATTTATTAATTCTTCTTCATCACTAGAAATTATATCAATATATGATTCTAATTTAAATTTTAACGATTCTATATTAGATATTATTTTTTTATCATTACCTATTAATTTCGATAAATAAATAGTATCAGGTGAGTTCCATAAATTATTATTATATTTTTCTTCTAATTCATCTTCCATAGAGATAATATTAACTTTTTTATTATCTACATCAAAGTAACCTCCATATATTTTGAAGTTTCTCTTGTAACAATAATATTTCATTTTTTACATCTTTAGTATCCATATTATCACCATAAAAATTATAACATATTAGATAAAAAAAATAAATGGCTTTATTTTCCATTTATTATAAATTATATCATGCTAGGTACAACTATTTTACCACTATCTTTGATTTTTTAAAGTATAAATATTACTTTGCTCTTTCCATGTTTCATAAAGATTGCCAGAAGGGTCTATAGATAAATCAAAGCATCTTTTTGGAGACTTACTCCATAATTCTATTATATATTATTAATATTATATCCCTTAAGTTCTAGTATTTTATTGTAACAATCAGTATATTTAGATATTATTTGATTAAATTCTTTTCCTGTGCATTCTAAATTTATTCTAATTCTATCACCATAAATATTTTCTACATCTAATCCTGAAAATAACTCTTCGTCTGACTCAACTAAATAATATCTGCTTACTTGAATCATTGCATATTTCTCAGGCAAGTTTAATATATCAGATAAAAATTTTTCAAGAAAAGCTAAGTAATTATCATCTGGAATATCTAAATCTATATAATTATCTTTTTCCCTTTTTGTACTTGAGATAATAAGTATACGCTTCTTTTTTTCCTTCTTTTTCTGTTTTACCAAAATTCATAGTAACATTGTCTATTTTGTTTAATAAAACTAATAAAATATTATTTATCACAAAATTTCTTGCATTTTCAAAATCTATTTTTGATTTTTCGTTGCCACTCATTACATAACCCCCTTTTAAGTTCATATTTGAATATTATAACATTAATAAAAAAAATGTCAAAATTTTCATATAATATATATTATCCTCTTACCATTTATTATAAACTACACTATTTAATCTATTTACTTATAAATACTATAATACTAAATTTTAATATTCCATTTTTTAGGATAAACATATTCTATTTTATTTTTATTTTCTTTATATCTTTTTTTTATCTTAGTTCTATTAGATTTTAAATCAGGTAAGGCTTCCCTGCAATACTTATCTAATTCACAAAATATATTTTGACAATCTATAAGTTGAAGGGGTCTATCTCCAATCTTTTCAAAATCTAAGTTTAGTCTTCTAAATTCTGCATCTTGATGCTCATACATATATCTAATAATATCTTCATTAGTCATTTTGCCTTTATCTATAAAACACTTTTTTATTCCACGAAGTGATCCAGGTCCTGCGACTGTGAATTCATCTTCTTTAAAATCTACAACTTCACTATAATTAATATCAGTGACTAATTGATAAGCCATAAAATTACCAATTAAAGGATAATTTTTAATGATATTAAATGCTTCTTCCATGGTTTTACATTCAATAATTTTATTTTGAATCTTATCTTCATTAAACATTTTATTAAGTAGTGCTAAATGATTATCATGCTTTCTATCATAACCAAATGCTTTATTAGCACAACTTATATAAGCATCATTATATATTTTAATACCACTTGATATAGCATTTTCTAATACTTTAGAATATTCCTTAGTATTAAATGTTTTTAATGTAATATCCTTAAATTTATCTATTAATAACTCCCATGTTGATTCTTTATTAAATAACTTAAATAATAATATTCTAAATAACATATCTTCTTTAGAATACTCTTTACCATTATATATAACATTTTTAAGTAAATACTGACTAACTCTATCATTAACTCTATAACTATTACAAAATTTATATTCTTGTAAAATCTTATCATTAGTCCAGGGAGGTATTTCTCCATTTAATTTTTTCCAGAATATATTTTGTCTTTCATAAGCAAAATACCAATATAAATCATATACTTCTTGTCTTTTTTTCATACTTACCTCATACATTTTGGATCCCTTTGGTTAATACATTTCTTTAAAGTTAACAACCTATCTTCATTTTCATTATAATTTGCAAGTATCTTTTGCCCTATACAACCACTTTTACATATAGAATATTTCTCACAAGAAGAACATGAATTGTCAGTATTAAATTTTCTAATAGTACTAAAATACTCAGAATTATACATTTCTATCAATGAATTTTCTTTTATATTTCCACTTATACCTAATTTAGTAAAATATTTTATAGAATCACATGGATAAGCAATACCATCAAATCCAATAATTATTATCTCATCAGCAATTATACAAGGTATATTTTCTATTCCAAGTATATTCCATGGAGTACCCAATCTTATTTTATTATTATCATTTAAATTTAAATAAAATTTTTTTATATCCAATAATTCTTCTTTAGATAAATCCATATTAGTTGTTCCTTTTCCATGTGGAACAAATCTAAGTAAACTAACTTTATCAAAATATCCTTTATTTTTAAATGTATAAATAGTTTCAGTTATTACAGATTTTAATCTAGAAAGAGAATTTTTGGAAACAGTATAATGAAATCCTAATCTAGCATTATTATTTTCAAATATCCTATCAAAAAATTGTTCTTTATCATAAATTGAAATATCTTCTTCATCAGATAATGAGTCAGCAAGTGAATAAATAATTTTATTTAATCCTAAATTAATTAATTCTTTATATTTATCTAAAGTTTCATTCGTTCTATAAGCAAATGTATAAATAGTTGATTGCATTCCTAATTTTGAAGTTAATTCAACAAGTTCGGGAAGTTTATCATACATTAAAGGTTCTCCTCCTGTAAAAACTATAGCTTCTGCTCCTATTAATTTTGCTTCATTAATAATCCTATAAACATCTTCAAAATCCAATTCTTTTAAATTGGAGATACTGCTAGTAGCATTACTAGAGCAATGCTTACAGTTTCTATAACATTTATTAGTTAACTCAATTTTAACTTCTTTTATCATATATAACATCTACTTCCTATAAAAATTTATTTTGTAGAAATGAGATTATCATAACCTCATAATTTCATTATATTTTATCAACACTCTTCAAATATATTATCATATTCTTTTTTCCATTCAAAGCCCCATTTTTCATAACTATTTTTTAGTCTATTCTTAACTTGTTTATAAATGGGCATTAATATTGGATAACTTTTAATTGCATTATCGGCATATGTTGCGAATAATTCATGATTCATGATAGGTTCACCTATTGATATAGGATGAATCATTCCTTCTAATTTATCACATGCATTTACTAAGAGTGATTTTTGGGTTTTTTTATTCTTGTATTCATTATAGTAATCATATATCTTAGAATAATATTTTTCTGATAACTGTTTTATCTTCATATTCTCATATATATCTTTGTTTTGTTTTATTAATTTATCTTCATTTTCTTTAATATCTACATCTTTAGATAAATCCATTTCTCCAAAATCATGATAAATAGCAATCTCTATACATCTTTCATAATTTAAGTCTAAATTAAATTTATTATAAAAATAGTCTATCAACAATATAACTTTAAAAGTATGTTCAGAGGTAGTTTCGCTAAAATCTGGATAATTTCCCTATTTGTTTTTTGTAGATCATTAGTTCTAAGCAAAAAATCTAGTGTATTTTCTTCCATTTTATTCTCCTAACTATAATATAAATTATAAATATATTTTACTAAAAATTATATATTTTTGTAAATAACTACTTTACTACTGCTCTAGTACAATGCCCATCTAATTCTATATAATCAAACGGATAATAAGATGATAAGTTATAAGAATCATATGGTTTAATAGGGATATATCCAGTTTGAATCATACAACCATCTAATAAATAATTCTTAAGTTCTAGCATAGAATCTCTAAATAACTTTTGATTTACATAAGCACCTATATTAGATAAGAATATACTCGAATATTTTTTATTAGGATCAAGCTTTGATATTAATTTTAATAAATCTGATTCTATAAATAAAGGTGTTTTTTTATATTCTAATGCATTATTTTGTAAAATATAATATTGTTTTTCATCAACATACGCATTATTTATACTAGAAGATGGAGTATAAAAAAATTTATCTTCTATATTTTCTATTAAATAACTTGAATAAACCCTATTCCAAAAATACATATCTTCTTGATTCAACTTTTCTTTTATTTTTGTGTATATTTTCCTAGACTTCATATTCCCAGTAATTATTTGACCATATTTATCAACTGAACCGAAATATGAAAAGAATTCTTCATATGATAAAGTTTTAATGGCTGCTAATTTAAGCATACAAAAGTATTTTGTTAAACGATTAATATCAAATAGAGTTATATCTGTTGCTCCAGATAAAATCGCATGAAGCATATGATCTCCTGATGATGCAACTGTAAGTATTGGACCACTATAATCAAAAAGTTTGTAATATTCACATATATATTCGTTATTATAAGGATATACACAATCATATTTTTCATATTTTCTTATAATTCTATCAGGGTCGTTACGATTACTCTGTAATACATACTTTAATCCTTTTACATCTTCATTAACTTGATTAAAATTACCATAAATACTCCACCTTATTTCATTTTATTATACTTCTTTTCATAATTAAAACAAGATATTTCTATAAAAAACTATGTTTATATTTTAAAATATCTACCATAATAGTACTAGGAGGAAAATTATGACACAAAAAGAATTATTATATTTTGAAGATGCCATCGGACATGAGGCAAATATGATTTCAATAATTGAGGCTGGAATTCAAAATTTGAAGGATGAAAATTTAGTATCATTTATGAATAATGAATTAACTAAACATACTGAAACTAAAGAAAAATTAATGAATTTATTGGAGGTTAAAAAGAATGAATGATAAACTTATAATGGAAAATTACTTATTAATACTTAAGAGTACTGTTGAGGTATACGTTCATGGTACTCTTGAGAGTTCTAATGAAGATTCTAGAAATTTACTTAAAGAATGTTTAAATGATACAATGACTCATCAAGCTGATACATATGATGAAATGACTAGATATGGTTGGTATCAAATAAACAATATAGAAGCAACTAAAATACAAAACACTTTATCAAAATTACAAAATAATAACTAATTAAAAAAACTATATCCCTATAGTTTTTTATTCTGGTTAAGAATATTCTAAATATTTGAGCCTTATGAAATTTTATTAATAAAATTAGAGTTTAAATTCAGATTCGTTTTGTAATGAATCATCAAAATTTAAATTATATTTGATTTCATCACATAAATAGTTTCTAGGATATTCCAGACATCTACCATTACCAACAAATATTTTTTTTACCAAGTCATAATTGAAATTAAATTTTTTCCCTTCTTTTAACTGCTGATATTCATATTCTGATATAAAACATACTCCTGGGCAGTACTTTTCTACATTATCAGTTTCATAAATAACCGGATTCATTGGATCATACAATATTCTTGTTTTTCCATTACCAGATTTAAAAATTACGTATGAATGGGACATTGTATCATTTAATGTACCAAAAATCAACTCAGAATTAAAACCTAAAAATTTAAGAATATTTTGAACTAGTGCACTTCTTTCTGAACATGCACCTATATTTTTCCCTTTCAATTTTTTTACAGATAAATACTTTTCTCCATCACCATATATGTCCATTCTTCGAAATAAATTACCAGCATTATATCCGAAATAATTCCATATAAAATATTGAATTGCATTTATTGTAGATGGTTCACCACGCAACCAGTTATCTGAATCTTTTTTTACAAAATCTAAAAAATCTTTGTAGACTTCCATATCATCTAAAACGAGTTTAGAAAACATTGAACTACCATTTGAAACAACCCCAACATTTGGAGCAATAAAACCATCATATGAACCATTTATTCCAATGCCAATGTAATCTATAATTTGCGATTGTTCTATAAGTTGCCTAATTCTACTATTTATAAATTCTATTTTTTCTTCTTCGGTATTTAATTGCGCATATATATCTTTAAATTCTACAAACGTCATCTTAACAACTCCTATATAGACTATATAATAAATTATTTTTAATCTTATTATATTATAAATTATGAAATTTAATTAAGCAATACAATAAACGCAACAACTTTATAATATTTCAAGATTCATACGTTTTACTTCAACAATTCTAAAAATTTTTTAAACTATCTATTTCTAATTTTGTTATTAATTTAATAAAATCTGTATAGTCTTCTGTAGTATGAGCTTTATCTAATGCTTCATAATACTTTAATCTATCTTCCTTTTTAATTACTACTGGATTATATCCGTGATTCATTAAATCTAAGTTCATAAGTAATCTTGAAGTTCTACCATTTCCATCTACAAAATGTTCCTTTATTGATTTTCCATACTTATAATTTTATTAGTATCGTTAATATTATAGACATTTCTATTTTGTAAATAACAAATATTGTTCTATTGACTATAATATTACTAAACAATAATATATAGCAAAGAAAAAAGAGTTTTTAACTCCTCCCTTGCTATTTATTTTTCTTCATAAACTTTTTCTAATAGTTTATTTTTAAAATTATAATTTTGTGGAAAAATAAATTTCATAAAACCTCCTTTCAAAAATTGATTAATTTTTAATAAAGTTATTCACAGC
>CAPQQE010000014.1:6238-6696 GCA_948687865.1 uncultured Bacilli bacterium | reverse complement strand
TATTTGGGAAGCTTTTGTATGGTCTTCACTTGTATCTGTACAATTCACATTCTTTTCGATAAAGGTATCCAACAACTCTACATATTCATCGTAAAGTTTGTTTTCATCTAAAGCCTTTTCATATATCTTAGAACTATCACTTTCCCTATCTTCTATTATATCAAATTTATCATAAACAAAGTAATTATTATGTATATCTCTTGCAAGCCTATGATTTGAATAATCTTCTTGAAACTTTTCATAATTAACCCAATATCTTTTTCGACCAATACTATAAAGAAATCCTAAAATTTCTTGCAAAACCTTATGAACCATTTTATTAATTTCTTCTTGATTCTCTCTAGGAAAATCAAAATACATCGGAGCGTTTTCACCACTATTCCCACGGAAAAAACTTTTTCCTCTTCTTAATTCTATATCATAATTAAATTCTTCCGCTTCTTTAAATTGATCATAAG
>CAPQQE010000014.1:653-6228 GCA_948687865.1 uncultured Bacilli bacterium | reverse complement strand
CCCAAGATAGTTAACTATATCAGTCACCTTTGATTTTTCTGCTTCTTCATTTACTAATGAACAAAAATTTTTAGGATAGATGGTATGTTCAAATCTAAAATTTGTTGCATCTCCATCTAGAAGAATTCTAAATCCTTTTAAAGATATTTTATATAGTTTTAATATTTCTGCTTCTTCAATTTGATCACCACGAGTTGATAACCCAAATATCAAATCTTCCTTATCATTTTTATAAATTAAAAATTTAGTTGCCTCATCCCATACATATTTGTATCCCTTTTTGTTAGAAATACCAGTTTTCATTTCTTTTAATTTCATTACAAGCCTCCTAATGCCATATATTATATAATAGTTCTTAATGCTAGTCAATAACTTATTTTTTATCAAAAGAAAAATTTATGAATTCTTGGATTATCATATTTTGTAATTTATATTTTCAATTATTTTTACGTATATAACCCTTTTTTAATGAAAGATTTAAATGCAAAGTAAATATATCATTCTTTCACAAAATATGATACAGATATTCATAAATATATTTGTAACTTTTGCAAAGTATATATAAAGTAAAATTACTTATTTTAAACTAAGTTTACCTGACTCAATTTGTTGTCCATAATATGATAAAATATTGTTTGCTAGTTGATTAATATCAGTATAAAACGTTTCTATGTCTGAATTATTATTAATATAATAATCAAAATCTATTCCTTCGTTAATTAATTCAGTATATTTAATTCTGTTTAAATAAATATCAGGTTTATATAATGATAATGCCCCATCATTTTTATTATAAATTGATTTTTCTTTATTCACTAAACGCTCTGTTAATCTTTCTATTCTTAAATCATTATCCGTAGTTATACGTATTGTACAATCACATTTTTTAAAGAAATCACACAAAGGAAGAAAAGCCCAATCTATTATTATATAGTCTTTCTGATTTTCATATTTTTCTATTTCTAACTCAATATTATGTATTACATCTTTCTCTATTATAGATACATAAGTTTTTAAATTTTCTAAACTAGCAAAATAATGATTACGACTAAATTCACTTGGATCTTCTTCTATACCCAATTTTTCAAGTATTTGCTTTTCCGATTTTCTAGTAATCTCACGCGTAAAGTCATCACCTACAATCAATAATGAATTTGGTATTATCTCAGATAGTTTTCGCGATAATGTACTTTTGCCTGCTCCTAATCCCCCCACTTATTCCTATTATCATAATTATATCACTCTCTCTTCCTATTTTTTATTTTACAGAATATACTATTAGTTGTTTTCTATATTTTTAGTTTCAATTAATAATTTATCAAAATAGAAACAAAATTCTTTCTTAAAAACGCATTTTAATCATATTACTCTCTTTTATTATTATAACTTTTTAATGGTCGCATTTGCCTTCCCAATGAAATTACTGATTCTCTTTCTAATTGACTTTCTTTACCGTTTAAAAATAAAGTATAATCCTCTGCTTGATAATCTGTTTTAAAAATAAAGTCTTTCATATTTTCATAATATATCCCATTTCTAAAAGAAATAGCAAAACCATCAAAGTAAGCTTTTAAATTTTGATCCGTAGCTTCTATCCATCCAAAATTTATCAAATGTTGGGCTATTTTTTTATAACTTCCGTTTTTCATCATAAAAAATCCCGGGTTACAACTATTAAGATATGGAATACCAATTCTATTTATATTATTTTGATTAATCATAAAAAATTGGCGATATGTAATATCAACTAAATACTTTTTATCATTCAATTTAATTAATGATGCATAATGTCTAATAGAATCTCCAAACATTTCCTCAAAAGGAGAATAAGACTTTTTATCAAACAAAGGATTTATTTCAATAATTTGATGTTCTAATCCAAATTTTTCACATAACCTTTTTATTTCACGAGTGGCTTCACCACAATGACCAGTATAATCAAATTCTTTTTCTAAAAATCCAGATAATATTTCTTCATGGGCCATATTTATTATCTCTGTTATTATATTCCCACCACGTATAAATCCATCTCCTACATGACAAAT
The DNA here is from genome assembly GCA_948687865.1 of uncultured Bacilli bacterium. The sequence goes on along the minus strand of CAPQQE010000014.1, from coordinate 4,183 downwards.
GTAATATACAGGAGCATTCCATTCAATATCATTCAATAAACCAACTGTTTCCTTATAAATTGGTGAAAGGCTACTGCCATTATAATTTTCATGACTTAGTTTTTTTAATTTATCATAGAAAATATTCATTTTTTCTATATAATGATTTATTTGCATATGTGAAGATAAATCTTCATATGAAAATCGCATCATTTCTATTTTAAGATTATTTATATCATCACTTCTTGTCATCATAATTCCCCCTAAAGATATTTTATGTAGTAACATAAATATCAAATATAATCTATAATTTAAACTAAAAAAAGCTTTTCTCATTTTGTACACTTCCACAAGTTCTATTCAATCTAATATTTATATTACTTATAGTACTATATATATTTTATAAAATGAGGTAATTCTCAACATTCATCTATTTTATTCATCTTTTATTTTTTTCTGATGCTGAATATAGGTAACTTTTTACTAATATCTGATCATTTTGTCGTTCACACATTCTTTGATATATATAATCATTTAAACATTCTAATTTATACTCTAATAATTTAATATTATCACATGTACAATATTCACCAGAAGAATTTATTTTCCTTTTCATATCATCAATTTTATTTTGTAAGCAAAGACATTCATATTCTAATTCATCATCTGTTTTATTTTCTAAATCTTCTAGTTTTAATATCCAATTTGCATTAAGTATCTCAAAAATTAAGGATTTATTTTCTTTTTTGTACTTAGATATGTTTATGTAATCATCATCACTATATTCTCCAATTAAACTAAGCCACGCATAAAGTGAAACTAGTCTTGATTTATGTGAATATATCATTTGTCTTATATCTTTTACTTGAATATCAACACTTTTAACATTAATCAATGCAGCATTTACTTGTTGTATATGGTTCCACACAATGTTAGCTCTTTTATGTCTAAAGTTTGGCATCTTCTCAAAGGTATAATGTTCAATTTTTTTCTTCCTATTTATAATAATCATTTATAACACCTACTTTTTAATCATATATTATATTTCTTTATAACTATAAATAATATAAGGTTTTTACCTCATTTTAAAAAATCAGGTAAAGTTTTTTCGATTTTTTGAATTTCAAAAGTCCTTATAAATAAAGGGTTTTAATACTATTTACCACAGCATTGCTTATATTTCTTACCTGAGCCACAAGTTCCGTTCAATCTAGTATTTATGTTATTTACAGTATTTATAGTATATATAGTATTTCCTTATTTTATGGTACCAAACACATTAGTATTTATAGTATTTATGATACATATAGTACTATGAATATTTTTTTAAATGAGGACAAAATGAGGTGAATTTCAACGTTCATTTACTTCTCTAATATTGCTGTTACCTCAATTTCAATTTTAGCACCTTTTCTTGTCATACCACTAACTTCAACCATAGTTGATACAGGCATAGAATTTTTGAAATATTCTCCCCTGATTGGAGAAACAATATCAAAATCATTCATATCAGTTAAATAAATAACGGATTTTATTACATTATCTAAACTTGCTCCAGCTAAATCTAGAATCTTATTAATATCTTCGAAAACTAATTTTGTTTGTTCTGCTATATCATCAGTCACAACAGAATTGTCATCTTTCTTTGGTGCTTGAACTCCTGATACATAAATCATATAGTAAGAGCCCATATCAATTTTCTTACATGGTGTATATGATCCTCTTGTTTTATAATCACTTGGCACTACATTTTCAATTTTCATTTTCTATCTCTCCTTTTCTATTTATGTGGACAAAATGAGGTAAAATTGTTATTTTTTATAATTTTTTACAATTTTTTAATTTTTTATAATCTTCTAAATCCCTTACTTTTTGGCTATTTCCCACAGCATTGCTTATATTTTTTTCCTGAACCACAAGGGCAGGGTTGATTCCTACCTATTTTGTCTACTTTTCTTGACTGTTTAACTTTATCCTTGCTATCATTAGTTCCTGATGCTTTAACTACTTCTTTTCTCTCTAAGTTTTGTTTTATTTCTGCCTTTAATAGATATTTAGTTATTTCCTTATTAATTGTATCTAGCATTTCATCAAATAACCCAAAGCCTTCATTTGTATATGCGACTAATGGGTTATTTTGTGCATAACTTCTAAGACCTATTCCTTCTTTTAAATGATCCATAGTATTTATATGTTCCATCCAATGAGTATCTATTACTCTAAGCGCTATTACTTTTTCAAAATCATTTATTATTTCTTCTGGTAAATCTTTTATTTTATTCTCATATTCATTTATTATTTTATCTTCTAATGCTTTTATAACATCTTCTTTTGATTTATTTATTATTTCCGATACTTTTATATTTGAATTTCTAAGTAAATTTTCATTTACATATTCACATATTTCAGAACAATCAAATTCAAGTAGCTCTGGTTGCTCAATTAAATGAGAAGATACTATATTATATATATGATCCTTAATTAAGTTAATAATTGATTGATGTATTGACTCACTATCTAATATTTCATTTCTTCTTTCATACATTATTTCTCTTTGTTTACCCATTACATCATCATATTGAAGTAAGTTTTTTCTTATATCAAAGTTATTTCCTTCTACTTTCTTCTGAGCTGATTCTACATTTCTAGTCATTGTTTTACTTCTTAGGTTTATTGTTGTTCCAAGACCTGCGGCTTTTAATATATCTTTAAATCTATCTGTTCCAAATCTTACCATTAAATCATCTTCAAAACTGACAAAAAACTGTGAATATCCTGGATCTCCTTGACGACCAGCACGTCCACGCAACTGATTATCTATACGTCTTGATTCATGTCTTTCTGTTCCTATTACACATAAACCACCAAGTTCTTTAACACCTTCACCAAGTTTTATATCTGTTCCACGACCTGCCATATTGGTTGCTATTGTAACAGAACCTCTCTCGCCTGCTTTTGCAATTATTTCTGCTTCTCTAGCATGATTCTTAGCATTTAATACTTCATGTTTTATTCTTTCTTTTCTTAACATGTTACTAATTAATTCACTAGTTTCAATTGCTATTGTACCTACTAATACTGGTTGTCCTGTTTCATGTCTTTCTTTTATTTCCTTAACTATAGCATTATATTTGTCTTCTTTTGTTGCAAATATTAAATCTGCCATATCTTTTCTTATTACGGGTTTATTTGTTGGTATTTGAATAACGTACATATTATATATATTTCTAAATTCTTCCTCTTCTGTTTTAGCAGTACCTGTCATACCAGATAATTTCTTATACATTCTAAATAAGTTTTGGAAGGTAATAGTTGCTAGTGTTTTTGTTTCTTCTTGTATTTTAACGCCTTCTTTTGCCTCTATTGCTTGATGTAACCCTTCTGAGAATGCTCTTCCTCTCATAAGTCTTCCTGTAAATTGGTCTACTATAACTACTTCACCATCTTGAACTACATAATCAACTTCATTTTTCATAGTATAGTTAGCTCTTAATGCTTGATTTACATTATGTACTAATTCTGAATTTTCGATATCATTAAAATTCTCTAAT
>CAPQQE010000014.1:0-643 GCA_948687865.1 uncultured Bacilli bacterium | reverse complement strand
ACCGAATATTTTATATCATACATATTTTCTATTCCATAAAATGATTCACACTTTTTACTTCCCTCATCTGTTAAATTTATACTATTTGTTTTTTCATCTATTATATAATCTTCATTCTCTTTTAAGTTCGAAACAAATCTTTGAGCGTCCATATATTGATTAGAAGAATGCATTGATCCACCTGATATTATAAGAGGTGTTCTTGCTTCATCTATTAATACTGAATCAACTTCATCTACTATTGCAAAATTAAGAGGTCTTTGAACTCTATCTTCTTTTTTTACAACCATATTATCTCTTAGATAATCAAATCCTATTTCATTATTTGTTGAATATAGTATATCTTTATCATATTGTTCTCTTTTCTCTTGTGGTGATAAATCTCTTAAATTAACTCCTACCGTTAATCCTAAAAATTCAAATATTTGTCCCATCCATGCAGCATCTCTTGATGCTAAATATTCATTAACAGTTACTATATGCACACCATTTCCCTCTAGGGCATTTAAGTATGCTGGTAATACAGATGTTAAAGTTTTACCCTCACCTGTCTTCATTTCTGATATATTACCATAATGAATAGATAGTGCTCCTAATAACTGTGAATAGTATGGTTTTTCACCTATTACTCTTTTAGCAGCTT
>CAPQQE010000013.1:19885-21059 GCA_948687865.1 uncultured Bacilli bacterium | reverse complement strand
AATCTAATATAATTATAAAATATTTTACATTTTATTACAATATAAAAGAATAATATTTATAATTATTCTCAAATATCAATTAAACTATTTATCTATTCTATAGAAAAAGCACTAAAAAACTGATAAATAGAAATGTATTCTATGTATCAGTTTTAATTTTAACTACTTTTAGCAGTCTCGTTTTTTACTTAATTTCTTTATAGATTTCTTTTAATAAATAGTGACTATTTTTAAATTCCATTTCAAATAATGAGCGATTTCTTATATATGAACTTTCACAAGTTCCAGATTCAATAGTATATGGGAAAAACATTTTATCATTTTCCTTTTCATCACAAACATATTTAATATAATTTTTAAAATATATATTATATTCGATATCACATACTAGATTTTCATTATCAATTTTTGAATAACAAGAAAGTATATTTATGCTAATTTTATCTCTATATGCTAAATTTGGATTATTTTTCTTTATATTATCAACGTAATCTGTTACTACATTTTTAATCATAGAAAATTCATAAGTAAATAAATTACTATCAAAATAAATTAAATATGCACTATTCAAATTAGTTAGGTTATCATTTACTATTAACTTATTATTTTCTAATTTCATTGAAACTTTATTATCTAATATAATATTATTATCATCACTTATAGTATATTTCCCAGTTATAAGTTTATATTCATCATTAATTTTTATATTATATTCATATTTATCGATATTAAATTTTATATATGAATCCTCATCAATATTCAAAATATATTTTTTATTTAACAACATGTTATCAGTTATTTTTTGATTATTATTAATTAATTTATTTGAAATAATAAATCCTATAAACAATCCAATAATCAAAAATGTAATAGTAATAATTATAAATATTATTTTATTTTTCATAATATTCCTCATTCAACTCTTTTATAAATATATACTGCAGTATATGGGGGAATATTACTCTCTAAACTTGTATAATATGCTGTATAAGTATCGCCATTTTCAGAATGATTAACAGATGATGAATAAAAATTGCCTTCATTATTATTTGTTATACCAAATTTTGTAGTTACACCTATAAATTCATTATTTAAAGAATTTACTGGACTTTCATGCTTATGAAAAGCACTTCCACCCGTCGTATTTACTTTATAATTAGTGCTGGCACCTATT
>CAPQQE010000013.1:18475-19875 GCA_948687865.1 uncultured Bacilli bacterium | reverse complement strand
TAAAAAACTATCTTGTATTTTTTCCCATTTGCCGCCAAACCTTTTAGAAACACTTTCAGTAGTACTATCATCTATACTCATATAAATACTCCCAATTGGGTATATTTCATCCTTTAGATTATCTAATTTTGTTTCTAAATTTGATATTCTATACTCTAAATTATTAGAACTTGATGCATCATAATCTATATCTTCTACAATACCTTTTTTAATATTATTACTAAGAGATGTAGAATTACTAATAGTTGTTATTAAAACTAGAAAAGTAACAAAAAAAAGTGTTAATAAACTAAGCACTATAATTGATGTTGCAAAACCTTTATTTCCCATATTTAACCTCTTTACTATTATACCTAAAGTATACTAAAAAATAAGTACTTTTGTCAACAAAAATAGATATCATGATTATTAATACCATTTATGAGTATTTTTCTATTTTTACTTCTTTTTGTAAATTCATATTTAACCCCTCATATGTATTTTCTATAACAATAAAATTTACCACTAAAAAGATGGCATCAATAATGACATTATATCATCTTGCAAGATTTCTCTCCAAAGTTGCATAAAATATAACATTATGTTATACTACCGTCAGAAATAACAGGATTTTGTTATAAGGAGGAATTTCTATGAAAAGGAGAGTACGCATTGGCCTTTGTGTTTTACTGATAATTATTCTTTTAGTACCAATTCCTATACATCTAAAAGATGGCGGCACTATTGTGTATAATGCCCTCTTATATGAAGTGGAGAATGTGCATACATTAAATCCAGAAATCACTTCTGAATCTGATAATATATATCTTGAAGGTATAATTGTTAGAATACTTGGTATTGAAATTTATAACAATGTTAAGTAATTAACTATGGACTTCCTATTGTCAAGGATTCAAGAAAGGAGATAAAAACATTGAAAGAGAAAGATTTGATATTGAAAGTTTTATTAAACTATTCAATTTTAATTATTTGTGTCGTTGGTCTTATGGGAGTAGGAGCTTCTATTGCTATTGTATTGCCTCCAGCTCAATTATGCATATCCATATTTAATTATAACTTTAGCAAAAAATGGCAGACTGTTCTTATGCTGGAAGTTAATTTATTAATTTCTACGGTTCTTGGACTTTTTTTTGGAAAATGCCTCTTTCTCACTTATATTTCAGATGACATAATGAGTGATGTTATAATTCAATTTTTGATAAAAATCGGTGCTGTTCTAGTTTTCATTATGGGGGCCATAACAACACTAATTAAGTACGTTTCTATAAAATCAAAAACAAATAAATAATAAAGTTATAGCAAGTACTTAGTGTCTAAAAAAAATGATTGATAACTAAAAATATGATAGATAAAATTTATCTATCAGTGCACACTATATCAAAATGTTCTTTTATAGCAAA
>CAPQQE010000013.1:17117-18465 GCA_948687865.1 uncultured Bacilli bacterium | reverse complement strand
TATTTGCTTTTTTTATTCATAAAACTGTTATAATATCAATCCTCTATATGTTCTTTTAATTCTAATTTTATTTTTTCTTATCTGTATTTGTTATTTCTTTTATTTTACCGTTTAATATTTGATTTACTATGTATTATTTTCTACTGTATCTACATAGTATCAATTATCTTTTTTTATATTAAATCTCTTTCCATTAACATAATTTCTTAATATTAATCCTATTTCTAATATTTTACTTTCGTAAAAGACTTTTCTTCTATACTCTAGTGCAAACGCAATATTATACTTGCAATTCCACATTATATATGATAGTTTTTTTATATTATTTATTTTTAACCCAACGCTAAAGCTTCATTGAACCCCTAGACTATATTGAGAATTTCTCTTAACAAAAACCTCGTTTCTGTATACAGAAAACGGGGTTAATATCAAATTTATACTACTTTTATACTTATAATTTGACAAAATAAAGGAAATTATAATTCTATTTGAACATATAAGTTTATTTTTTTATAAAAAATTCATTAGAATATTTATCACAACTAGAAAAATTTTCATTTTCTAGTATATTACATTCCCATACTGATGCATATTTCTTATATGATATAAATCTTATATTATTTTTATTATAAATATATTTTCCTTTTTCTAATATTTCATTATTATTCTTAAGTATATATTCTTTATTATTAATAATTAGAAAAAGATCATTATATTTGCTGTTATCTATAATTGCATTACCATTATTATCTACTTTTTCAATTACTTTGTATTGGGAATCTATTGGTGCATATAAAATCTTTTTATTTTCTACCTGAAATTTTTTTGAAAAGAATATAAGTAAAATAACAAGTAATGATACAAATATAAATATATATTTTTTATTGTTTAACAATACCATAAATATCCTGATGAACCTGAATTTAGATTTGCGCATACACCTCTCATATTGTCCCAATTACTATATGATGAATTCCATGTAAATACATGTCCCATACCATTAGGACTAAAATTAAAGTTCTTTGAAGTTTCTAATGATATATTATTTACAGCATGTTGATACGAAGCAGCAATTTGATAAGGCTCACTTGTAAATGAACCATAAATCCATAAATAATTTGATAATCCATATGTTACACTATCTACAATATCCTGTGATATACTTACACCATTAGATGCTAATTTCATATTATTTCCACCATATGAATAAGAAATTGAAGAACCATTATAATACTGATATCCAATTGCATTTGTTCTATTAAATTCCCCATTAAAAAATACTCCTATTGAATCATATGATTTAACAGATGGAATAGTTTTCCAGGTATTTATAACCTCGATTTTTACA
>CAPQQE010000013.1:15426-17107 GCA_948687865.1 uncultured Bacilli bacterium | reverse complement strand
GGAATGAGGAATCTGCTATTACTCCTAGTGTTAACCTTTTGCTATTTGTTTCCCAACAATCATTAACCATAGTAACATTAGCACAATTACCTACGGTTCTAACTCCCTTAACTGTACGCATTTGTTTAGAAGAATTATATTCTTCTTTAGTAATATCTAAACTATTTGATTCAACTGCAATACCATTAACATAATGAGTATTTACCTCCATATATCTTGATAATACTTTATCAAACTTTAAAAAGTTCCCATTCTCATCTAAATTTTCTTTAGTTAAATGAAGATTACCTTCATTGTATAAATCTGCATATTCTTGGGGTGCATCTTTTAAAAATTCCTTTATTTTTTTACTATCAGTGATTTCATCAGATGTAAGTGCTTTAATATTCATCGGCAATAATAGTATAATTAATAATATAACTACGACTAGATTATTTTTTTTCATATTTGATTAACATTCCTTTCTCTCATCCCTTCGGTCCTCTAAAAAACAAAGTTGAGTTGAAAATAAATAATTAAATTTTCAACACTTTTTTCTATTATATAATAGTAATTTATTTTATAGTTTTCATTGCCTGCAAAGTTCAAAAATTGTTATTTTTCAGTTAATTTTGTGTGTCTTAATTTAATTATGTTTTTTTCAACCTTCACCTCCTTGTATATTATATTTTGATATCATTTATTGTAAATGCATATTAATAATTTTAATTAAAAACATTAATTAACATCTACATTTTCAAGTAAAACAATATCAGATTATTTGATATCATAAAAATTATATCATATTAAATCTAACGATATTCGAAAACCATATATTTAACCTTTTTTTAAATTTTTTGTAGATTTTTATACAAAAATATTGAATTAAGGGAAATATCTACTTTTTTATCAACTATTAATTGATATATGATATAATGAAAATTATGAATGACTGATTTATATATCAAGAAATTTCTATAGAAAGGTTTTATTATTTCTTATTATCATATTTTTTATCTCAGTTATATATAAGGTAATTTCCTAGATATCAATGAGTATAATATAGATAATATAATAATTAACCTTCCTTTATATATTCTTTATCCTAAAAAGTACATTAAATGGTGAGGCAAAAGAAAAATATATATCACTTAAAATATACTACAATAAAAAATTATAGATTAATAGAAAATAAATTTAAGAAACTCTTTCAAATAATAAGAAAATTATCAATCTCTACTAACATTAAGTACTATACCCATTGATATCATAGTAATAAGTAAACTACTTCCTCCATAACTTAAGAAAGGAAGTGTTACACCAGTTATTGGTACTAATCCTACTACTACTGATAGATTAAGTATAGTTTGAAAAGCAAGTTGGAAAGTTATTCCAAATACTAAATATTTACCAAATAAATTATCACATTTTATTGCAATTTTTATACATCTATAAAATATAGTTATAAATAGCGTTGATACTATAAGTATTCCTAGTATACCAAGTTCTTCACTTATTATTGAGAAAATAAAATCAGTTTGTGGTTCTGGCAGATAAAAGTGTTTTTGTACTGAATTAAAAAGTCCCATTCCAAGAAGTCCGCCTGGTCCTATTGCATAAAGCGATTGTATTGACTGAAAACCTGATCCTAATGGATCTACCCATGGATTTATAAATGATACTATTCTTTTTACTCTGTATG
>CAPQQE010000013.1:13396-15416 GCA_948687865.1 uncultured Bacilli bacterium | reverse complement strand
GTGCCGCTATTATTAGACCAGCAAGACCGAGTAGTCCTACTACACCTATTTTTATAAAGAATTTCATATCAACACCTGATACAAATAATAATCCTACTACACCAACTAATATTATAGCACCTGTTCCTAAATCTGGTTGAAGCATTATAAGTCCAAAGGCTATACATGTAATAATTAAAATTGGGAATACACCTTTAACTATATTCTTTACTTCTTTTGGATTGCCACTTAAATATTTAGATGTAAATATAATTATTCCAAGTTTCATAAATTCTGATGGTTGAATACCCATTCCACCTATACCAAACCAACTTCTAGATCCATTTCTTATTGTACCTATTCCTGGTATTAATACTAAAATTAAAAGAAGAAAGCATATTCCTAGTATAACGTTTGCTTTCTTCAAATAGTTCTTATAATCTATCTTTGATACTATGTATTGTAGTATAATTCCAATTAGTAAAAATAAACTTTGTAACTTTAAATATCTAAATTCATCATTGAACTTATATCCAGCCCATATAGATGAGGCCGAATAAATCATGAGTACTCCAAATAAAGATAATAATAGTACTGATATAAATAACTTATGATCAATTTTTTTCATTAATACCATACCCCATATGCGAGTGATGCTGTTCCTAGTATAAATCCAATTACATAAAATAATCTAACTATGTCAGTTTCACTCCATCCTAATTTTTCAAATGTGTGATGTATTGGTGTCATTGGAAATAGTTTCTTACCTCTTAATTTCACAGATGCAACTTGAAGTATAACACTTAATGTTTCTATTACAAATACACCACCAACTACTATTAAAGACACCTCTCTATGAGTTAATATTGCTCCTAAAGCAAGTGATCCTGTATCACCCATAAATACCTTTGCTGGATTTCCATTATATACTAAAAATCCTAAGAGTCCTCCAACTAATATAAAGCAAAATACAGCTACATCATCATACCCAGCTAACCATCCAGAGTTCCAAGCAATCATTCCATACACCATAATTGCAATTGCAGAAAGTCCTGCTGCTAGACCATCTAATCCATCTGTTAAATTAACAGCATTACTTGTACCAACAAGCATAAATAATATAAAGAAGCCATACATGAATCCCAAATTAATTTTCAAATTAAGTGCATAAATTTCTATTACTGGATTTGATCCATTTCTTATATATACATAAAAGAACATAATAGCAATTACAACTTGGGCTAGAAACTTTTGCATTCTAGTTAAACCTTTTTCATTACTTTTATATTTAACTTTTAGAAAGTCATCTACAAAACCTATAAGACCATATCCAAAAAATACAAACAGTATTATGAGCAGATTACTAGATATTTTAAGTTTATTAGTAAAATATAATACAAATATTGTAATGATAGTAGATAATACAAATATAATTCCACCCATTGTAGGGGTACCACTTTTTTTCTTATGAGCTTTTACAAATACACTAGTTCTTTGACCTATATTTAATTTTCTAAGCCATGGAATAACTAATAAGCCTAAAAGTACAGATAAATCCTATCATAAGTGCCAAAATTGACTTTGCTAATATATACATATGATTCACATCCTTTATTTACGAAATTAATTATATCATAATTAATATTTTTTTTGCTTAATATTTACTAACTTTTACACTTTTATTACAAATACTTATTTATCCCCAAGTAATATTCTTATTTTACTTCCCTCATAAACTCTTTCTCCTGCTGATGGTGATTGAAATAAAATATAATCCCCACTTCCCGTATATTGAACTTCAAATTTTTGTAAACTTCTCTTAACATCACTTAACTTTTTATTTACAACATTTGGAACATCAATATATTTTTTATCCCATAATTGATAATTTTTTTCAGGTGCATTTTCACTCTTTTCTATATTTAGTGCTGTTATTGAATCTTCTAGTATTGCTTTGGCAATAGGTGCTGCGACAGTGCCCCCATACTGAACAACTCCTTTTGGATTATCTATTGCAACATATACTATAACCTTTGGATCA
>CAPQQE010000013.1:7737-13386 GCA_948687865.1 uncultured Bacilli bacterium | reverse complement strand
AGTATATAATTACCTGACATATATGCCCCATCTTTTACTTTTTGAGCTGTTCCAGTTTTACCACCTACTCTATATCCATCAATAAATGCATTTCTTCCAGTTCCATTTGTTACTACACTTTCTAGAGCTAATGCTGTTTTTTTACTAGTATCTTCACTTATTACCTTTCTAATTAGTTCTGGTTCCTTTTTTACTATTTCAGTATTTGTTTCCGGTTCAGTAATGCTTTTTACTATATAAGGTTTATATAATTTTCCTCCATTAATTGCTGCAGATACTGCTGTTATTTGTTGTATAGGTGTTACTGATACTCCTTGCCCAAATGCAGTTGTTGCAAGTTCCACTTCTCCAACTCTATCTAATTTAAATATAATTCCACTTGCTTCACCATTTAGATCTATTCCTGTTTTTTTACCAAAACCAAATTTATCTATATAACTGAATAATTTTTCTTTACCTAATCTTTGACCAAGTGCAACAAATCCTGGATTACAAGAATTTTCAACTACTTGAAGAAATGTCTGTGCTCCATGTCCTTTTGTTTTCCAGCATTTTATTTTTGCATTTGCTACCCTTACACTACCACCGTCATAGAATCTATCATTTTGTAAATCTACAGTATTTTCTTCTAATGATGCTGCAAGTGTTATTATTTTAAATGTTGATCCGGGTTCATAGTTCATCCATATTGGTAAATTTCTATTAATCCCTTTCAACGGCTAATTGTATATCATTGTTAATAGTAAGCATAATATTCATTCCATCTTGAGGTTGTTCATATACTTCACTTAGCTCTAATTTATTTCCTTTAGCATCTGAAAAATATTTAATAGAACCATACTCACCTGTTAAATATTCATCATACTGTAGTTCAAGTCCTGATAATCCTTGGTTATCAATACCAACATAACCAAGTACATGAGATAAGTTTTTATCATATGGATAATTTCTCTTAGATTCTTTTACTAAGTAGACACCATCTAAATTTAATTTTGAAATTTTATCTGCTATATCAAAAGATAGTCTTCTTCCTTCTGGATGAACCCTCTCTATTGAGGTTTTCTTATTAACATGTTTACTCATTTCTTCCTCTGTTATACCCAAAATGCTAGAAATTTCTTTTATTGCTCTTTCTTTCTCACTTATTTGATTTGGTATTAAAACAAGACTAGTAGTTGTTAAATTATCAGCAAGAATAGTCCCATTTCTATCATATATTAGACCCCTATTTGCTTCTACTGGCAAATTACGGCTCCAAAGTTCTTTAGATAATTTAGATAATTTATCATACTCAAATACTTGTATATAAATTACTTTAGCTATTATTGTTAAAAAAAGTACAACTACTACTACAAAAAATAATCTAATTCTTATATGAATATCTTTAAAAAACACATAATTCACCTCTAGTAATATATATGACTACATCCTTTTAATATGAAAAAAAGCACTTAAAGTGCCTCTATTCATAATCATCATCACAATATAATTTTATACTTTCGCCATTTGGATTCTCAATTCTATTTATGTAACATTTATTATTAAGATTACCACAGTCCATAGTATTTTTAATTGCATTATATCTGCATAAATCACCAGTATAATCAACTATTTTGTATCTTAGATTATATATATTATATTTATTATCTAATTTTTCATAATTATAATTATATAATTTTCTTAAGTTTTCCATTAATTTATTTATGACCTCTTCATTTGCATGAACTTCTACATCAAAATGATTATATATGATAGAATAATCCTCTCTAAATATATTATTTTTTAAATCATCAAGAATAATTAAATATGGTTCTATAGACGCTTTCTCGTAGTCTACTACATCATATAACTTAATACCATATTCTAAACTCGTGTGATTTTCAGTATAAATATATCTATCATCATATGTTGAAACTAATTTTATTTTATTGGAATCTAACTCATTATCTATTACATATTTAATATTATGTTCAAAATTTCTTACTGTCATATCATCTTTATAATCTATAACTTCTTCATGCTTGTTCAATTTTAACAAATCTCTTGAATCATATTTAATATCTATATTTTTTATATTTATAACAAATAAGCCTATTCCTAATCCTGCTGCAACTAAACTTATTAAAAATGTTATAAACATAGCTTTAAAATTATACTTCTTATTAAATATAAATCCTATTATAAGCATTAGTATAATTATATTGACGATACAAGCTGCTAAAAATGAGATTGTACTTCCAATAAATATGGATGTAAAGAAACTTATATATAATGATACTACAAAACATGCAACTAAAACTAATAGTGAAAACGCAAAGAACAATCCAAAGAAGAATACAAATATTTTTGTAAAGAATATTATTATTCTAGATAATATAGATAAAAATTCAAATGGTCTATTTTTATCATCCCTTATTATTATTCTATCTTTTTTTTCTAATTTTATTTTTTTGACTTTATCGGTTGTGTCACTCTTTTCCTTGTTATCTATTTTATCATAATAGTTCAAATATCTTATTTTAAATACGTGGACTAAAATAATAATAGAAAGTATAACCCATACAATTGTTAGTATACTACGTATTATTGAATCAGTATAATTTATGTATGATATAAATGGAAGTAAGCCAGATATAATAGTACTAAATCCCGATACAAATATAACCCCAAATAGAGAAAGTATCATAGTTAGTATGGCAAGTTCTATAATACATTTAAATCCACTTGAAAATTTCATATCAGAAAACATATTGATGGTTTTAATAATAAATTCCAAAAATGAATCTATTGCCATATTTAAATTATTTTTATTTTTCCTGTCTATAACATTTAAATCTGTAATATTTTCATTTATTAAATCATCCATATTACAATCAAATATATTACATATTTGTACTATTTTATCTGTTTCTGGATATGTACTATTACTCTCCCATTTACTAACACTCTGTCTTGATACTCCCAATTTTTCTGCTAGTTCTTCTTGGGAAAATCCCCTCTTCTTTCTTAATAATATTAACTTATCACCAAATTTCATATTATTTCTCCTTTCTACTCCTAATTCTAATATTATTTTTGGTTGCATTCTACCAACTTTACTTGGAAATTTTGTAAACTTTTGGTTGCAATTACTAATATTATAGCAAAAAAAGAAGAAATTAATCAATTTCTTCAATTTTCATAAAGTTAGTTACCTTATCACCTATATTAGGGAAACCGCCACATATAATTATTTCATCGTCTTTATTTAATCGTAGCATTTCTGTTGCTCTTTTCTTGCTATCTTCTACAAGTTCATCAGTTGATCCATATTCTCCAGTTACTACTGGATATACTCCAAAGTTAAGTGCTAAAAGTTTAGCTATTTTTTCACTTGGTACTGGTGCCACAACTGGACAATTAGGTCTTAAGTTACTTATTAGGGTTGCTGTATATCCTGACATTGTTGCAGCAACTATAGCCTTAGCATTTATTGTATTACTAGCTGCTACAACACTTGATGCTATTATTGTTGTTTTTGTAACATTATCATGATGATATTTATCTTTATATTTATAATAACTTTCTACTTTTTTACAAATTTCGGCCATATTTTGAATCGTTTCAACTGGATAATTACCAATTGTTGTTTCGTCACTAGTCATAACTGCATCACAACCTGAAAGTACTGCATTTGCAACATCTGTAACTTCTGCATTTGTTGGTCTAATATTTTTTTTCATACTAATCATCATTTGTGTTGCCATTATAACTGGTTTTGCTTTTTCACGACATTTATCAATCATTATTTGTTGATATAGTGGCAAATTTTCAACACCTGTTTCAATACCTAAATCACCTCTTGCAATCATAACTGCATCTGTTTCTTCAATTATTTCATCTAAGTTATCCATTGCATATTGGGTTTCTATTTTAGATATTATAGGCATATTAGGTTTACCAAATTCTGCACATAGTTTTCTTACTTCCTTAATATTTTCTGCACTATTAACAAATGATATAGCAAGAAAATCACCGTCATTATCGCAAGCATATTTAATATCTTCTCTATCTTGCTCACTAACATACTCAACATCTAGTTTTATTCCTGGCACGCAAACTCCACGTCTACTTTTAATTGTACCACCATTCATTATACGACAAGTAATGCTACCTTCTTCTACTTCTTCTACAATTAATTTATATAATCCATCATCAAGTAATATTGGCATACCTTTATTTATATCTTTTAAAATCCCTTTATAATTAAATGATATTCTTTCACTATTGCCAATAACATCTTCTTCAACAATCTTAATTGTAGATCCTTCTACTAAATCAATATAGTCCCCATCAAACTCACATGTTCTAAGATCAGGTCCTTTTGTATCATATAAAGTCGCTATATGAACTCCAAGTTCCTCATTTGCTCTTTTAATCAATTCTTCATCGATTCTTCTTTCTTCCATAGTAGCATGTGAAAAGTTAATTCTTGCTACATTCATTCCTGCTTCTACTAGTCCTTTAAAATTCTCCCAATTTTGTGTAGATGGACCAATACTACATACTATTTTTGTCTTCTTCATACTATAAACTTCTCCTTTTGCGCAAAAGTATTATACAACAAAATTAACTATAATGTAAAGAGTATATATAGTAAAAATGTAAATAAAAAGACTATTTAAAGTCCCTTTATTATATGTATTATTATTTATTATCATCTGTTATTTCATCATTAGATAATGAATACTTTTTAAGAGCACCTTTTATATCTAAAGAGTTCTTAAGTATTTCTGAATTAATTTCTAATTCTTTTTCAATATCTTTTATTTCAGTAGAATTAAATAATGATGAAGTAAGGGCAATAAGATAAAGTTTTACTTTATTTTCACACAATAACTCAATTAAATTTGATTCTATAAATACAGCCATTAAAATTATAAATTTAATATCTTTTATCTCAAGAAGTGTTCCTACAATCTTATTTTTTAATATGAGGTGCATATTTTAAATCACAAAGTTTATTTCCTATTTTATTAATATCACCTGTGCTTAATTTATCATCTAAATTGATCATTACTTTAACTATTATTAATCCATTATTTATTTGGTTAACATCTTCTACAAATGATGTTATTTGGTCTTTATTTAATCTACCATTATATAAACTTGAAATTGACACTATATATGAATTATCTTGACTTTTAATTGCAGCATTAAGTATTATATCAATTGCTCTTTCATCAATTATATCAAACTTTTTATTTATAATAGCAATAGTATCTAATCCTAATATATTATTATCATCTAAGTATTTGATTAATTCATATACACAATTTTCATCTAACAAGTTAGCTAACTTAATAATCATTGCATTAATAATACATGAATCCTTAGTATCACAGACTTTATACATTAGATATAATATGTCATCATATAATAATCTATTTATATCTATAATATTTAATAATTTCTCTATATAATTAGTATCTTTAGAATCCAAAACTAAACTTATGCATTCCATATAATCATCATATGATAAATCTAACTCACTTTCTATTAGACTAATTATTGTACTAATACATCCTATATTACATATCTTTTTTACAAGTAATGATATTTGGCTATCTGTTAGTTGATAATGCATTTTTAAGATAAACTTTAATAATT
>CAPQQE010000013.1:0-7727 GCA_948687865.1 uncultured Bacilli bacterium | reverse complement strand
AACATTACCATTATATTAACTACATTTTTTATATCTGCTTTACTAAACATATGATTTAAAGTATATATAAGGCTCAAAATAACGTCATACTCTTTATTTTCACATAACTTTTCTATAATTAATGAAAATTCATTTTCACTTATACTATCTCTTATATCTAAAATTGTACTTGTTAAAAATTCTTTATCAGAATTATTTACCATTGCATATAATACTACATTTCTATCACGCTCTGAGAAAAATTTAATATCTTTAATGCATCTTTTATAAATATATAGACTATCTATAGTACATATAATATCTAAAAGAATTATCACCTTTTCTTCATCTAAACTATCTAATTTAGATAAAATATCAAAATTAACATTATTTACTGCTTGATCAATTATATATCCATCACTTAGTGATTGTTTTTCAAATGTAGTTCTTTCAAGTATTTCTTTATAATCTGTTTTTTCCATTAAACCCACCTCTAAAATTATGATAACATAACTAATATAAAAATAAAAGAATAAAACTTAATTTATTCTATATATTTATCTCCTAATGTTATATTTATTTTTTTTATGCCACCATTTTCATTTACTTCAACAGAATAATTATTAACATATCCATTTCCCTCAATATTATATTCTATATTTAATATTTTTGCCAAGTTAACTACATCTTTTCTTGAATATCCTATTATATTGGGAATATTAATATCGTTTTTATTTGTTATTATATACACTCTTCCATTTACAATAGTACCTGATAATGGATATTGATTTATTACTTTTGATCCACTTCCAATAACTTCATATTTAACTCCTTTTGCATTTAATTCATTTTTTACATCATCTATATTTTTATTTAATAAATTTGGAATCTTATAACTTAATACATCATTTGAATTTATTTTAGCAATATTATAATATGTTTCAACATCCTTTATTATTGATTTAATAATATCTGGCATGGTATTAATACTTGCTTTATCTAAGTATATATAAAATATATATTTCGGATTATCCTTTGGATACATTCCTTCAAATGATTTTATATAACTTCCTTTTGTATATGAACTTGATCCTACATTAACATATTCTGCAGTACCTGTTTTACCTATAATATCATATCCATCTAAATGATATATATTACCTGTTCCATCATTACTATTTACAACATTATACATTAAATCTTTTATTTTATTTACAGTTGACTCACTAGCAACTTTTTTACCCTTTTTATCCTTATATTCATATATTGTTTTACCCGTATTTGGATCTACTATTTTTTCTATTATTGTAGGATTTAATAAATATCCATTATTTGATATTGATGTTAACGCTTTTATATGCTGAATAGGAGTTGTTGTTATACCTTGTCCAAATCCTGCGGTTGCGACTTCAATATCATACTTAAAATTTATTTTACCAGATACTTCATTTGGTAATTCTATTCCAGTTTTCTCACCAAAACCTAGTTTCTTTAAATAATTCATTAAATCATCTTTTGTAATGTATTTTTGAACTAGGTTTGCAATACCAATATTAGATGATTGTAAATATCCATAATCATAAGTTATTTGTCCCCAACCATATCTATTCCAATCCCTAATTGTGTATTCACCAATCTTCATAGTACCAGATAAAAAAGTATCATCACCCTTATAGGTACCTTTTTCCATTGCTGTCATATATGTATATGTTTTCATTGTTGAACCAGGTTCAAATGCTGTTGAAACAAGTGGATCCATATAGTTTTTAATATCTTTAACATTAGGATCAAAACTTGGTCTACTAGCTGATGCTAGAATTTTTCCTGTTTTAGCATCTGCAACTATTACACCACCATTTTTTGCCCTTGATGATTCAAAATATGTATTAAGAGCTCTTTCAACAATTAATTGAACATTACTATCTATTGTTAAATATATATCCATTCCATCTATTTTATCAATTTTAATTTCAGGACTTTCCTGATTATTAATTAGTTTATATCCATTAGCGTCTGTTTGATATTCAAGTGAACCATTAGTACCTGTTAATTTGTCATTATAATATTGTTCTATTCCCATTTCTCCTATCATTTCACCATTATCATTAGATACTACATAACCTAAAGTATATGATGCAAAGTCCAAATTAGGATAATATCTTTTACTTGTAGCAATAAAATCTATACCAGGTAAATTAAGTTTTTCTATTTCTTCTTTCTGTAATTGTGATAATCCTTTACCACCGGGACCTAATTCAACCTGATATAATCCTTTTTGATTTAATAGTTCATTTATTCTATCAACAGTCATATTTATTATTGGTGATAATTTTTCTGATGTCATTTTTGTATCAACGACATGTTTTGGAGTTTTAGAATTTTTGCTTCTACTTTCATCTAAATAAGCAATTACTGTATATGAATCTACTGTTTGAGCTAATACCTCTTTATTTATATCATATATACTACCACGGGTTGCATATAGTGTTTCCTTTTTGGTATTTCTATTTTTCGAAAACTCAGACAAATCAATTCCATCAATTGATTTAGATAGGTTTAAATAAATTAATCGTAAAATTATTATACAAAATAAAAGAAGAAATAAGATGAATAATATTATTGGTGTTTTATTCACTTGTCTCCTCTTTCTCATTCTAGCACGCCCTTTACTGATTATTTATTATTACTATATTGTTATTATTATACGCCAACCCTTGATTATTTGCAATAGTCTGTATATTTTCTAATGATGCTAATTCATTAATTTTCATAGATAGACTTTGATTTGTTTTTTCTTGTTTTACAACTTCTTTATTAAGTCTCTCTACTTCTATATTAATTGACGATAAGGATATCTTTGTAAAAAAACTAATAGCCCATAAGCAGAGTAAAATACATGTTCCCAATTTCATATAATTTCTTTGTAATCTTTGTAATTTAGTTATATTTTTATTCTTTTTCATATTATCACCCTTATATTTTTTCTATAACTCTAAGTATTGAACTTCTTGACCTATTATTATTTTCTATTTCTTCTTTGCTTGGCTTTATTTTCTTTATAATTTTTATTTTTGGTTTATATTCAGATGGTATATCATTATCAGGTAATCCTCTAAATATGTCATCTACTTCGCTATATTTTTTAAACTTGTTTTTACATATTCTATCTTCTAGAGAATGGAATGTTATAACACATAATCTTCCATTACTTCCTAATAAATCAATTGCATCCTCTAATGCGCTATCCAAAACATCGAGTTCTTTATTAACCTCAATCCTTATTGCTTGAAATATTTCTGAATTTTCTAGGATATTTTTTTCCTCCCCATAATTGAAAAATATCCTAGATAATTCAGAAATTGAATAATTATTAACCACGTCATATGCACTTAAACTACTATTTTTATCCATCCTCATGTCTAATTTTGCATTCTTGCGGTAACTAAATCCTCTTTCTGCAGAATCAAGTTGTACACTTGATACCCCTAAATCAAATAAAATTCCATCCACTTTAAAGATTCCTCTTTTATTTAATTCCTGTTTTATATTTACGAAATTACTTTTAATAATTTCATAATTTCCATTTGTTTGATCAAGAATCTTTTTACTATAATCGATAGCTTCCCCATCTTGATCAAAGGCGAATAATTTACCCTTTTTTATTCTTTTTAATATCTCCTTGCTGTGACCTGCAAAACCTAAAGTACAATCAACATAAATACCATCTTCTTTAATACTTAAATTTTCTATTGATTCATTTAACAATACACTAACATGCACTAAACAAATTCTCCGCTATATCACTAAAGTTTTCAATATTACTATTAAAGAAGTTATTAAATTTAGATTCAGACCATATCTCAAGTCTATCACCAACACCTATTATTACGCATTCTTTTTCTAGATATGCATAATTAGTTAAAGTATTTACTATGTTAACTCTACCGCTTTTATCAAGTTCACACTCTGTTGCGCCAGATAAGAACATTCTCATAAATGTACGAGCATCTTTACTTGTAAAAGGAAGTTCTTTTAATTTATTTACAATTTTATTCCATTCTTCTATTGAATATACAAATAGGCATTCTTCAATACCCCTTGTTATAACAAACTTTTCACCAAGTTCAATTCTAAACTTAGATGGAATAATCAATCTTCCTTTTTCATCAATATTATGATGATACTCACCCATCATCATAGTTATCCCCCACATTCTTCCACTTTGTCCCACTGGATAACATTATTATACTATCTATATTTATCTTTGTCCACTGAAATTAAATTTTTTTCAAAAAAAAAGAATAGTTTACACTATTTTTTACAAACTTTTCTCTTTTGCAACATTTTTATCTATAATTTTATGTTTTATTATATCCTCATTATTTATAATATTTTTGATTATATATAAAAATTTAGAAATATCATAACCTATTATAGAAATAGTATCAGAAAATACGCATATTATCTCATCATCCTTCATTTTTCTTATTTCCTCTAGACTAATACTATAAAATTCTCTCCCATCACAATATTCAAATCTATTTTCAAATACTCTATAAACTATGTATGGATTATATTTGAATATAGAACTATACAATATAATTTTATATGAATACATTATTTTAAATAAATAATAATATAAATCATCAATATTTAATGTTTCATAACAGGGATTAAATTCCCAGTGAATATCTCTTTTATATACATTTGATTTTATATCTATTCTTCTATTAGTATATATTTCATATGTATAATCTTCGTTACTAATTGGCTGAATTTTATATATTCCTCCATTAAAGTTAATATTTTTTGAACCTTTACCCAAAGTAAATAATATACTATTTTTTATTCTAAAACCTGCATCAAATATAACAAAAGATAATTTATTATTATATATACAAGGATGAACTAAGATTGTATGAGATTCAATAATAAGCGAATCCCCATATTTACTTAAGAATCTATCAGGTTTACACGTTACAAAATATGATTTCAAACCTAATTCATCCATTTTTTGTTTTAATTTTTTAGATTGTTCAATACATGCAACACTATATTTGTAGTCTGTATCAATTTTTTCTAAATTAAAATCTGATTTAAATAATTTTTCTAACATTTCAAAATTGTTAACATATTCATTTTCAATGATATACGCCATATAACTTTCTATTTTTTGAATCCTTGAAATGTCATATTTTTGTATATTCTTTAAGTCAATCTTTTTCTTTTTTATAAAAGTTCCATCTATTCTTGGTATATCTATAAATTCATTCATTATTTTTTCTTATTTGCTCTATCATATATGAATCAAATTTTTTATTTTTAATCATTTCTATTTCTTGTTTATATGGAGCATACAATCTTTCTTTTGAATTATCATCTTTAGTTATATAAGGCGTTTCTAATATTTTAGGAATATTTTCTAATCTTCTATTATATATAATATCTATTAAAACATCAAAGCCTATCTTCCCAAAACCTATATTAGCATGTCTATCTTTATGGGATGATATTTCATTTAAACTATCATTAATATGAATACATTTAATCTTCTCTAACCCAATTTTTTTATCAAAATTATCTAAATATTCATTAAATTTTTTTAAATCAATTCCAGAGTCATGCAAATGACATGTATCTAAACATACTCCTAAATTATCACTATTTACATTATCTATTATATATTTAATTTCATCTATATTTTTACCAATTTCAGAACCTTTTCCTGCCATTGTTTCTATTAAAATATTAGTATATTTTTTCTTATCTAATACTATTTTGAGTGCATTAACTATATTATTTAGCCCTGTATCTATACCAAGTCCTACATGACTTCCTGGATGAAGTACCATATTTTTTATACCTAAAGTTTCACATCTATCTAGTTCTTGTTTTAAAAAATTAATAGCGAAATCATAATTTTCAGGATTTGAGTCATTGGCAAGATTTATTATATACGGAGCATGTACAATGACATTATCTTTATCAATATTATTTTCTATCATTAGTTTCTCTGCTTCATTTAATGTTTCTATGCTTAATGCACTTCTATTAGTATTTTGTGGGGCACCAGTATAGAACATAAATGTGTTTGAACCATAACTAAGTGCTTCTTTTACACTGCCTAATAATTGTTCATTTTTATTAAAGGATACATGCGACCCAATTATCAATTTCATATTACCACCATATAAATTATACCACAAAATGAAAAAAAGAATAACTATGTATTCCTAATATTCAAATTCTGATGGTGCTTGTCCAATAAATTGTCCTGTTGATTTTCCATTTATATCTACCGCTGGTTCAACAATTATCATATATTTTGTTTGTTCATTTTCTATCTTTTTATAACAACTTACTTTTGTATCAGCTACTGAAATATCAGCGATACTAGCAGATATCAAATTTTCAGTAATATTTGTAGAACTATCCTTATCCATACTTAAACAATGCTCATTAATATCAAATTTTGTTCCCATAAATGTATTTGTTGATTTTGTTAATCTTAAACTTTCCTTAACTAGTTTAACATTACTTTCCCAAGCTATCTTCTTTGAACTATCTATTATATCTAATATTTGTGGTACAGCAATTACCATTATAATTGAAAGCAAAACTATAACCGCTAATAACTCTATTAATGTAAAACCTTTATTTTTTAGTTTCATATTATTCTCCTCCTATTTTACAAGTTAATACTACCATTTTATTTTACTATAGTCAATAAATTAATATTCTTTTTACTGAATTTTACAATTATAATATCAATCATTTTGAGTATATATACTTACTTTCTTATATCCATAATTTTTATGTTTTTCCACTGTAAAATGCTCAGCATCTATCTTTTCATTTTGATATTCACAAATAACTATCCCATCTCTTTTCAGTATTCTCTTTCTATAAATCAATTTCATTATTTGATTTATTTTTTTACTGTCATATGGTGGATCTAAAAAAATAATGTTAAATTTTATTCTATTTTCTTTGTAATAATCTATGGCATCAATAAAATCCTTATTTATTACATCTGCTTTATCACTTATTTCAAATTTCTCAAGATTTGATTTTATCATTTTAACTGCAATCTTATTTTTGTCATTAAAATAAACCTTTCTTGCGCCATTACTTATTGCTTCTATTCCAAGATTACCTGTTCCTGCGAACAAATCCAGGCAGACGCTATCCTTTATATAATTCTGTATTATAGCAAACATTGATTCCTTTACTCTATCCATAGTAGGTCTTGTACCATCTATTGTATATCCTTTTATCTCTCTTCCTCGTAAGAATCCACTAATTATTTTCATATTTCTACCACCTGTAATAATTATAACTAAAAAATACCAGATTAACAATATGATAATTTAATCTAGTATACTTAAAAGTATTTTATTTATATTTATCGACAATATTCTGAGCTTATTTTGAATCTTTAAATATTCATTTAACTCCCTTATACTAAATAACTCTTTTCTTAAAGTAACAATTTCTTTATCTAAAATATTATTCATAGTATACGACTTTTTGTTTTCTAAAAATTCATTCATAAGATTTATGTATTTTTCGTTTGAATTTAGTTTTTTCCTTAATTCTATTATTTCTCGTACTTCTTTTGTTTCATTTATTTTATCTATAATATTTTCTACTTTTTCTATCATTTAACACCTATTTTAAAACATTCATAAACGTTCTTATTAAATCTAATTTTTCAGATATACTATTTATTTTATCTGAAGCCGTGA
>CAPQQE010000012.1:21429-21899 GCA_948687865.1 uncultured Bacilli bacterium | reverse complement strand
AGCATCAATATTATTTGCGCTTTTCTGTGGTGTTACAAATGCGATTCCGTATGTTGGACCTTGGATTGGTGGAATACCTGCTGTTATAGTTGGATTTACCCAAGGAATACCAACTGGTATATTTGTACTTATTAGTATACTTGTAGTTCAATTATTGGATAACGTAATATTTACACCACTTGTACAGAGTAAAGGTCTTAAAATGCATCCAGTAACTGTAATTATTGCACTTCTTGTATTTGGAAAATTCTTTGGAATAATAGGTATGATAGTTGCAGTACCATGTGTTGCAGTAATTAAAACAATATTTGCATATTTTAATAATAAATATGAATTTATTAAATTAAATGAAGAAATAGAAGAAGAAGTAGATATGGTACAATAATTTTTGTTAAAAAATAAGGTGATATATTATGGGTAAAAAAGCAGTTGTTTTGTGTGGTGGTGGTGCTAAAGGTGCATATCATATA
>CAPQQE010000012.1:10563-21391 GCA_948687865.1 uncultured Bacilli bacterium | reverse complement strand
CATGGAATGCACTTAATAAACTAGGATTTAAACCTGATATAGTAACAGGTACATCAGTAGGAGCCTTAAATGGATCTCTTATGGTTATGGATGATTATAAAACTGCTAATGATATTTGGAAAAATATTGATATGAATATGGTATTTTCCTTTAAAAATAAAGATATATCAAAATCTAAATCTATGAATGAACTTATAAAATCCTTAATAATTTCGGGATCAAGTGCTGAATATGAACCTCTTAAAAAATTAATAGAAGATAACGTTGATGAAAATAAAGTTAGAAATTCAAAAATAGATTTTGGATTCGTTACAACACAGTTTAATCCGATTAAGAAAATAGAAATGTATAAGGAAGATGTTCCTAAAGGAAAACTTACAGATTATATATTAGCTTCAGCGGCATGTTATCCATATATGAAGTCGTACACAATTAATAACAAATCATTTATAGATGGGGGATAATTTGATAATATGCCTATAGAAATGGCAATAAAAAAAGGTGCGACAGATATAGTTGTAGTTGATTTAAAAGCAATAGGAAGAAACAATAGGGTTAATGATTTATCAGCAAAAATAACTTACGTTGATAGTTATCATGACTTAGGAGATCTTTTGATATTTAATAAGGAAAACTCTATTAGAAATATTAAACTTGGTTATTTTGATACAATGAAGGCATTCAATAAGATTGAAGGATATAAATATGCATTTAAAAAGGGTTCTAATATTAAATCAAGTAAATATGAAGATTATATGATAGATACATATAAAAAGGTATTTTCTAATATTCCCATAATAACACAATTTGAAAAATTAGCGTTAAAAAATATTAGAGAATATTTAGAAAAATATAAAAAGGAAATATTTAAAGTAAATAATAATATATTATTATCACTAGAATTTGCAGCAGGTATATTTAAAATTAATCCGCTTAAACTATATTCGTTTAATTCATTAACTAAAGAGGTTATTGATAACTATAAAAAGGTATCATCACATAATGAATATAAGGATATATTAAATTTAAAGTCATCTATTAATAAGGTGCTTGAGCCAAATGGTCTAAAAAAAATTACAGATATATATGATAAGAAAAATTTAATATGTTATATAATAGAACTGTTAAAAAATAGCGGACTTAGTATGAAACAAAAAAGAGAAATATGGGCATTTAGTATAATAATGCCAGATGCTGTCATGGGTGCTATGTTTATATCATCATATTTGAATTATAAAAAGCTTCAATTTATATAAATTGGGGTTTTATTTATTTATTTTAAGAATATAATTTACCAGGGTGACGTTTATGATAGTTATAGATCCATCAAAAGGTGGAAGGGAAATAGGTGTAACAGGTAATGGAATAGTAGAAAAAGATTATACATTGCTTATAAGTGAGTATATTTATAATAGATTAAAAGAATTAGGTGCAGATGTTAAAATAATTAGAACTGATGATGAATATATTAGCGAAGATGATAGAGCTAATAGAATAATTAATGCATATGGAAATAATGATAAAGTAGTTGCACTCTCTAACAGATTAAAAAATGACTCTGATGGGGCAGAAATAATATACGCGCTTAGAAATAAAAGTACACTAGCTTCCTTATTATCAGAAAACTTAGAAGATGCGGGATTAAATGTAAGTAAATATTACCAAAGAAGAAGTGAAAATGATACTAGTAAAGATTATTATAATATTCAAAAAGATACAGGAGTAATAGAGACAATAATCGTTAATTATGGTAATGTGGATAATATAAATGAAGCAACAAATATAAAAAATGAATGGGAAGATTATGCAGAGGCAATAGTAAAAACTTTAGCAAACTATCAAGGAATACCATATTTCGAAGGTGATAACATATATGTAGTACAAAAGGGCGATAGTTTATGGAAAGTTGCACAAAAGTTTAATACTACTGTAGACAAATTAAAAGAAGAAAATAATTTAAAGACGAATTCATTAAGTGTAGGTCAAACATTAAAAATTCCTATTACAGAGGTTTCCTCAAATGAAACATATATAGTACAACAAGGCGATAGCTTATGGAAAATAGCAAATAAATTTAATACTACTGTAGATAATTTGAAAAAAATTAATAGTTTAACTAATAACTTACTTCAGGTAGGTCAAGTATTAAAAATAGAGTCAACTTCAAATAATAACAATGATAATATATATATAGTACAAAAGGGCGATAGTTTATATACAATAGCTCAAAAGTTTAATATAACTACTGATGAACTTAAAAATTATAATAATTTAACAAGCAATTTACTACAAGTAGGTCAAACACTGAAAATACCTACTATAAATAAAGTTAATACATATATAGTAAAAAGAGGAGATAGTCTATATTCAATAGCAAGTGCTTATAATATAGCAGTGGAAGATTTAAAAAAATTAAATAATTTAACAAGTAACTTACTTCAGGTGGGTCAAACTCTTATAATTCCATCAAATAAAAATGAAAATTATACTATATATACTGTAAAAAAGGGAGATAATTTATATTCAATAGCAAATACTTATAATACAACAGTTACAAAAATAAAGGATTTAAATGGTTTAACAAATAATTTACTTCAAATAGGTGAGCAACTAAAAATACCAAATTAGTTGCTTTTATTTTAATAAAATACATGATATAATTAAAAAGGTGATAGAATTTGAAGATTATAAAGATAAGTGCATTATGGTGTCCTGCTTGTCTTATTACTAATAAAGCAGTAAGGAAGATAGTTACGGAAAAAAATATAGAACTTATAGAGTTAGATTATGATTTTGATGAGGAAGAGGTGAGTAAGTACAATATTGGTAATACTCTTCCTGTGCTCATTTTTGTTGAAAATAATAAAGAAATAAAAAGATTAATTGGTGAAAAAAGTTATAGTGAAATTATGAAAGCAGTAGGTGATATTTAATGAAAAAGATATTAAGATTATTATGTATACTAATACTATTTTTATTACTACCATTACATGTAAATGCAGAAGATAAGGTAATTAATATACATTTATTTTATGGAGATGGATGTCCTCATTGTGCACATGAAAAACAATTTTTAGAAGAATATTTAAAAGATAGAAATGATATAAAATTATATACATATGAAATATGGTATGATATGGATAATCAAAAATTATTATCAGAGGTTCAAAAAGAAATGGGAACATCATCAAATTCGGGGGTACCATTTACTGTAATTGGGAAAAAAACAATTGTAGGATACTCAGATGGCAGAACTGATGAAGAGATAAAAAATGCTATTAATTATTATCTACAAAATGATTATAGAGATTATGTTGGAGAGATAACAGGGGTTACTAAAAAAAATGAGAATAAAATAGAAAAGCCTATAGTTAAAGATGATGAAAAAGAAAAAGAAAATGTAAATGTCCCAGTACTAGGAAATATAAATGCAAAGAATGTATCATTACCCTTATTAGCGATAATACTAGGTTTTGTAGATGGATTTAATCCATGTGCTATGTGGATATTAATATTTTTAATAACAATGTTATTTAATATGAAGGATAGAAAAAAAATGTGGATCTTGGGATTAACATTTATTATAACTTCAGGAATAGTGTATTTGATGTTTATGCTTGCATGGTTAAACCTAGGTATATTTATAAGTAAGATTTCATATATCAGATTATTGGTTGCGTTAGTCGCACTAGTTGTAGGATTAGTTAATATATCAAATTATATAAAATCATTAAATAAAAAAAATGAAGGATGCGAGGTTGTAGATAAAAAAGAAAGAAAGAAAATAATGGAAAAGATAATTTCTATAACAACTGAGAAAAGGTTCTCCTTAGCCATTATTGGAATTATAGTTTTAGCAGCTTCAGTAAATATAATAGAACTTATGTGTTCTATTGGAATTCCTTTATTATTTACACAAATACTCGCTATGAATAATTTATCAACGTTTAGTTATATGATATACATGTTAATATATATAATATTCTTTTTAATAGATGATATTATTATATTTGTTATATCAATGATTACACTAAAAGTAACAGGATTTTCTACTAAATATTCTAAATATTCACACTTAATAGGTGGGATAATAATGATACTAATAGGATTACTTTTAATAATAAAGCCAGAACTATTAATGTTTAATATATAAAGGCTATTTAATAGTCTTTTTTTTATTTATAGGCATATATTTTAATATCGAAAGGATATTAATATGGATAATAAAATAATAGTTGGAATCCCAAGAGGATTACTCTATCATAAATATGAAACATTATGGAAAGTTTTCTTTAAAGAACTTGGGTGTGATGTACTTATAAGTCCTGAAACCAATCTTGAATTATTTGAAAAGGGTACAAAACTTTCAGAGGATGAATTTTGTTTATCATTAAAGATATATATTGGACATGTTGATTATCTAAAAGATAAGGTAGATTATGTATTAGTGCCAAAAATAATATCAATTGATGAAAATATTGAGGTATGTGATAATTTCAATATGTTATATGACATTGTTAATAATATCTTTGATATAGATGTTATAAGTTATACTGTTGATATAAAAAAAAGAAAAACAGAAGAGCTAGGTTTTATCAAAATGGGAGAAAGTTTAGGATTTGGTAAAACACTTTCATCATATGCATATAAGACTGCTAAGAAAGAACAATATAAGGAAGATAAAATTAAATATTTAGTTCAAGAAAAAAAGATTAATAGAGATAAATTAAAAGTATTATTAGTTTCTAATAGTTATAATTCGTATGACAAAACAATCGGAAAAGCTATATCTAAAACTTTAAACGATTTAAAATGTGATACTATATATAATTGTATTAATAACCCAGATATCACAAATAACTTATATGAAGATATACCAAAGGCATGTAATAAAGAATTATTGGATACAATAAACGAATATAAAAACAGTGTAAATGGAATAGTACTTCTCTCAACATATCCTTGTGATCTAGAGATATTATGCAATGAAATAATTTCAAGAAAAATAGATATACCATTAATTACAATTTTAGTTAGTGAACTACCTTTAAACGAAAAAATAAAGAAGGAATTAAAAAACTTTATTCATATAGTTAGGGGTGATGTTTATGATTGATAATGTAATAGGCTTTAGTGAATATTTAGATTTTAATATTCCAATAAAATATTTAATTGAACATTTAACAAGTATTAAGGTATTACCTGTTCCACCTATAACAGAAACAACACTTAATATTGGTTCTAAAAATAGTCCTGATAATATGAGTTTAATATTTAAATATAATCTAGGTAGCTTTATAGAGTTATTGGATAATGGTGCAAATATATTAATTAAATTTAAAGATAATTGCTATTCTAAGTATTATTTTAAATTACAAGAACAAATATTAGAAGATTTAGGATATGATTTTAAATTATATTATATAAATGATATAAGTGATATATATAAGGTCTTTAAGAAAATTAACCCTAATATTAAAAGAACAACTTATTATTATCATTTATTATTATCATTTTTAATGATAAAGTTTATAGATAAAATTGATATATATATTAGAAAAAATATAGGTTTCGAGATAAATAATGGAAGTTTTATTAGAGCAAAAAATGGTATGCTAAATAGTTTTTCAAAAACTAATGGATATCTAGATTTAATAAAAAATTACATAAAATTTAGGAAAAAAATTAAAAATATAAAGATAGATAAACCAAGAAATTGTATAAAAATAGGAATAGTTGGTGATTTACATACTAGTATAAAGCAAGATTACAATTATTTTATAGAAAAAGAATTATCAAATATGAATATTGAATTAACTAGACATAAAAATATAACATTTTTAAAGTTAGTAAGAAAAGTTAGAGAAAAATATTATTTATGGAAATCTAGAAAATATTGCAAATCTTTTATGAATAGTGTTTCGATGGCAAAAATATTTATTGATAATGGATATGATGGAATTATACATATAAAACAGTTTGGATGTGCATCTGAAGTTGCTTGTATGAAAGTACTTGAAAATTTATGCGATGATACAAATACTGCGTTTATGTCATTAACGTTCGATTCACATATAAGTGAACTGGGAATAAAAACTAGGCTAGAAGCATTTTATGATATGATTAAAATTAAAAAGGAACACTAAAATTATAAAATCTATATTAAATAAGCTAAAATAAGTAAAAATACTTTACAACATAGGGGTGTTATGTGTTATAATGTTATTAACAATAGTAATGATTATAGCGGGGAGTTGAATATTATGACACAAAAATTAGATTATAGCAGAGAAGATGCAATGGAGATATTAAATAATAATAATTATACTGATGAAGAGAAAAGAACTAAGTATGATGAATATATGAATACATTAAAAAAAGCTCGTAAAAATCAAATAGTTGAAATTTTAAATAATTCTGCAAGACAAATTCCAACTATTACAAAAGATATATATATTTCAAAATTAAAAGAGTATGAAAG
Organism: uncultured Bacilli bacterium; assembly: GCA_948687865.1. The sequence continues at coordinate 14,910 of CAPQQE010000012.1, read as the reverse complement.
TGATGATTTATCTATTCCATTTGAAGTAATTGAAAAAAAACTCAGTGATTTTGATAATGAAATGAGAAAAAAATATGAAGAGTATTTAAATTCTCAAAATACTAGTGAAGAGATAATAGAGCCTGATGTATCAAAGGATGATGATTTAGAATTAACAAATTTTGATGACACTATATTTAAAGCACCAGTAGTTGATGATTTCATTGAAGAAGATGATGAAGAAGAATTAAAACCATCTTTCTCATTTACTGGTGAAATGAGTGTTTTAAATGAAGATTCAGAAACTGTTGATAAACCTATATTTGATGGAGAAGATGATGAAGAGGTAATGCCTAATATGAATGAGGCAGAAGCTGGTAATGCAAGTGCAATAATAATATCAATAATTGCAGTAATTATAGGTGCAGTTGTTATGTATTCAATTATAAGACTTAATTAAGTCTTTTTTTAGTAAAGATAAGCAAATTTTTATTATTATTTAAGTTCTTAAATGTTTTTATAATATTGATTTATAAGTGTTTACTCTTCCTATAAACTAATATTGAATCATTTGTGTTATCATTAAATTTTATTCCATCAACACCCCTAAATGAAATTAATTCAGGATTATATTCTCGTAGTATTTCAAAAGTTTTTTCTAAATTATATATTGCACTCCAATCTTGCTCATATTTAGTATTTCTAACAGTATTATATAAATAACTAATTAAAAGTAGGCCATTATTATTTAGATTTCTTGACACATTATCTATCATTATTTTTAAAAAATGTCTTGAAATATGTGTTCCAATATTTGATAACCATATTGAATCAAATTGTCTGTTTATTCTTGTTTTAAATACATCATCAGTAATAAAATCTAGATGTGTCTTTTTTATTTTTGTTCTTGCTTCATTATATAATATATCGTTTTGTAAGTATGGATTACTCCCTACTATCACATTTACTTTATTTTCATCAAAATAAAATAATTCTTTTCGTATGTTTAATCCTTCAAAGTTCGAAAATAATTCATCCCAAAACAAATAAGACTCATAATCTAATAATCTTAAGGTTATTTTAATTTTTTTATAAATATCATTATTAAATGCTGAGTTATTGTCTCTAAATGTTTTGTATTTATAGCATAGAAATTTTAAAAATTGATCTTTATCAAGTTCTAATAAACAGCTTATTTTTAAATAAATATAAAATTTTGAATATGGACAAATATCTAAAAGAACTATATCTCGACAATCAAATAAACTTCCATTTATAATTTGATCACCAGATGATCCTACAGTTAATAATGTTCCATTATATAAATTGAAATTGTTTATATAACCAGCAATATTTTCTGTAGTGAAAGGATATAATAATTGAAAGTTTTTCGCAATATCCTCCACAAACATTCCTTCACATTTATTAATTGCATTTATTAGGAGTGTTTCAAAATTTGAATCTTTTTTATGCATCTGACAATCACCTTCAAAATTTAAAATTAGTTATTATTATATCATATATTGAAATTACTTGTATATATGTTTGAAAAAGTATCAAAAGGATCTCTTATAAATTTTAAATTGTACCTATTAAATTACCTAAATAAATAACTAAAAACATGATATAATAGTATCAAAATGAAAGTGAGGAAAAAATGGGATATATAATGGATTTAAGAAAATATGTTGGACATGAACCTATTATAGGTCTTGGTGCAACTACACTAGTATTTAATAATAAAAATGAATTACTATTAAATTTAAGAAGTGATACAAATACTTGGGGTATTCCTGGTGGTTCAATGGAATTATACGAAAATATTAAAGATACTGCTATAAGAGAATTAAAAGAGGAAACAGGAATTACGGCTAGTAACTTAGAGCTTGTTGATGTGTTGTCTGGGGAAGAATATTATTTTGAATATCCTAATGGGGATAAAATGTGCACAGTTATAGTTTTATTTAAAGTGTTAAATTATACAGGGGCAATTAAAGTATCAGATAATGAAAGTAAAGAATTAAAATTTTTTTCACTTAATAATTTACCAAATTTGGAATCAAGGGCTAAAGCAATAATAGATAAAATAAAAGATGGCACAATAAAAATTTAAAATTTAGAAAATATTTTAGAACATTTTGCTATATGCTATACGCTACATAGTAGGGGTAATACTATGCCTTATTATGACTACACTACTAGTTTCGACTATAAAACTATACTATTATAAAAAAACAACATTAATTGTTGTTTTCTTTGTTGCTTTCTTCTTCATGAACTTCAATAGCACCTACTGGACATGAGTCAATAGCGTTATTTACATTATCTTTATTCTCATCATTTATATTATCATTATTTGCCTTAGCGAGATTATCATCATCAAAATCAAATACATCTGATTCAATACCAACACACATTCCACATCCTAGACATTTATCTTTATTTACTACAACCTTTTTCATAGTACCTCCTTCAAACTAATATAATTATACTACAATTTTAGATAATTTATATTAAGTTATTTAAAAAAAATAAAAAATATGATATTATTTTATAAAGTAGGTGGTTTCCATTGCAATCTAGATTAGATAAGTATAATAACAATGAATCTTTTAGTAGAGTTAATAAAAATCAAAATTTATATGATGATATATACGCAAATACAAATTACACTAATATGGTAGTTATAGATGATTCAAATGAAATAGATATATCAAAAATAAAGGAAATAATTGATGGAGATAAAAAAATAGATAAGAGAATAGATAAAACACCAATAATAGAAAAAGAATATGATAGTATAGTTCCCCCAAAAAACTATGATAATAAATTATATGATATTAATGAAGTATTAAAAGAAGCAAAAAATCAAAGAGATATAATTGAAGATGCTAATGAGAAAAGGAAGATACAAAATTACAAATTTAAAGAAAATTTAGACGAAGAACTATCAAAAACAAGGAAAGTATATGAAAGTCTCGTAAAGGAAGAAAAAGAATTATTAAATATAATGAATACATTAACAAATGTAAGTTCTGTTGATTTAGCTATGGATATGTTCAATGATTTAACAAATGAAGATAATATGACAGAGTTAATGGATGAAAATGATATAAAACCTGGAATTGATATAAAACAAATAAAAAATGATACTACATCAGAATACAGTACAGATACATTTATGTTTAGTACGAAGGATTTTGAAAAACTGGAGGATTTGGAAGATAATGTAAAGAAAACTAGTACATTTATTAAAGTTCTTATATTTATACTTACTACAGTATTAGTAGTGGGTATTGGAATATTAGTTTATAATTTATTTATAAAATAGAAAAATTTAATTTTTCTTTTTTCATATAATTAAATAGGTGATTATATTGAAAAAAATAAGATTAAGGTCACATAAGAAAATAAAATTATCAACTAAAATATCAACTATAATTGTACTATTAATAATAAGTGCTTATATATTAATAGATTATTGTGGAAATAAAGTCTTGCCTGTTATTATGAATCAAGCAAAAATAGATTGTAAGAAAATGGCAATATTAACGATTAAGAATTCTCTTAATGATGATGTTTTATCTATACTTGATGATAATATGTACGATGTAATTCAAAATAGTAATGGTGAAATTCAAACTATAGATTTTAATCCTATTATGGTAAATAAATTTTTATCAGCAACTACATCTGTAGTAAGTGAAAATTTAAAAAAATTAGAAAAAGGGGAAATTGATGATATATCTTTTATATCATCTGATGACTATAATATAAAAAATTTAAAAAATGGTGTTATATCTGAAATACCTATGGGAATAATAAGTAATAATGTACTTTTATCTAATATTGGTCCAAAAATACCAGTTAAATTAAATTTAATTGGGAATGTAGTTAGTAATGTGGAAACCAATATTAGTAATTATGGTATAAATAGTGCATTAGTTGAAATATATGCCAAAGTGGAAGTAACAGAAGAAGTAATTATACCTTTTCAAACTGAAAGAATTAAGATTGTTAATAACATACCAGTTGCTATAAAAATTATAAATGGAAGCGTGCCTGAATACTTTAGTAGTGGAAAATTAAGTGGAAGTTCAAATATATTATCTATCCCAATTGAAACTGATTAATAAAATATGATATACTTATATTATAACAATATTAAAGAGGTATATACTATGGAAAAAATTGTAACTGTTAATAATATTAAGTATGAAATTATAAAGGACTATAGAAATGGTTTTGATAAGGAAGAATTTATTTCAAAATGTACTGATTATTTTCATTCATATGATTATGTTGTAGGTGATTGGGCTTATGATAAACTTAGATTAAAGGGATTTTATGATGATGATAATAATAATG
>CAPQQE010000012.1:8436-10553 GCA_948687865.1 uncultured Bacilli bacterium | reverse complement strand
ACTTAACAAAATAAGTAATTTAGACAAGTATCTAAAGGAAAATTGCGCATATGAATGCAAATATTTTGTTGCTAAAAAAAACAATATATGATATAATTTTTTATAGTAGATGAGGTGTTAAAATGAATGATAAAATAATGTTTTTTGTAATTAATGAAGAAGGTATTAGAGAAGAGGCTCAAATACTAGCAAAATATAGATTACCTAATGATGGTAATTATATAACATATACATATAATGAAGTTAATAATATGATTAAAATATATACAACAGGAATAGTTGTTGAAAATGGAGTGTATTCGTACAAAGAAATAGATACAAATGAAGAGTGGGATGAAATAAAATCAATAATGAAGGAAATCGCAAAAGATGTAGATGAACCAATAAATGAAGCATATAATTGTGATTTAAAATTCTCATTAGAGGAAGTTTCAATTAGAAAACCTAAAAAACTTTTAGTTTCTATGAAATTTGCTGACACATTGGCAAGTAAATATAGCGAAGAAGAAACAAGTAAAATAAACTCAATAAAGGATTTAAATATAGAAGCAGCGATTAATACTCCAGCAGAATTTATATTAAATGAAAACGATAATGAAGACTTACTAAATAAGACTATAGAAATACCTACATTTGAAGAATTACAAGCTAGAAATAAAAATATTGAGAGCGTTATAAGTAATTCAAAGGTAGAGGGTAATAATATAGTTTCATTAGAAGAATTTAAAATGCCAGAGGCAGAGGAAACAATAAATGAAGAGGTGAAAGTACCTACTACTGAGACAAGAAGCAACTATAAAGAAAAATTTAAAGAGGAAGTAGAACCACTACTTTTAAATGTATATGAAAAGCAATTAAAGCAAATAGAGGAATTAGAAGAAGAGTTATCAAGAACTAAATTTGATTTATTTGAAAAACAAAAAGAAACTTTATCTTTGAAAAAGGAAAAGGAAGAATTAGAAAATAAAGAAAGTGTTTTAAAAGAAGAACTAGATGGAGTTCAGGCAAAGATGAATGGAATTTTAAATGTTATTCAAGGAACTAATAACGAAAAAGAACTAGAGAGTGAAAAAATTTAGTTCTTTTTTCCACTAATTACCATGTAATAAAATGTATGAACTAACAAAAATTTCACATTCTATAAATGTATAGGAGGTGAAATACAAATGACAAGCCAAAGCAAAAATAAACTAGTTACACCTGCATCAAAAGAAGCTATCGATAGAATGAAATATGAAATAGCTAACGAATTCGGTGTTCAATTAGGTGCTGATGCTACTGCAAGAGCAAATGGATCAGTAGGTGGTGAAATCACTCGTAGATTAGTTCAAATGGGTCAATCTCAAATAAGTGGAAATTACAATATAAATAAATAGTTAAATTACTAAATATAAATTACAAACTATACAGTATATTTGTGTAGTTTGTTTTTTTAAGAGTTAAAAAAAATAGTATACAAAAATAGATATTATATGCTATAATAATTATAGTATACTAGGAGGGATTTTAGTGAGTAATGAAGTAGTAGAAAGATTACAGAAATATTGTAGGGAACATCAAGAATTAATAAACAGTGGTATATTAAAAGGTATAGATTCAGTAACTAGCGAAATTGTGTTAGAAAAAAATGGCACCCAAAAAAGGGTATCGATTGATATATTAGAAAATAACATGTTTGATTTTGATAATTTTAATATGAAGTCTAATAACGAAGATGATGGTATTGAAACACTAGAAGAACTTATTGTAGATGAACCTAAAAGTATAGAAATCCCTAAAACTATTAGTGAATTGAATGAAGCAATAAAAAATAAAGATGAGAAAGTTATTGATAAGGCACTTGAAACATTCGCAATAAATGAAAAAACAGGTGTTGTTGATATGAATACTGCAATAGGTATAGTTACTAATAATGCAGTAAAAGAAGCAGTAGATTGTATAATTAATAACAAGGAATTTGATAGTGATATGTCAAAATATGATGTTTCTGGAAGAAAGGTGGTTGAAGATGAAGAATAATGTAGAAAAGGTATGCAATGATACTTTTGAATCTTTAATTAAACCATATACAGAAATTGATAAACTAAAAGGCAATGGATCGACATATACTGAAGAGG
>CAPQQE010000012.1:0-8426 GCA_948687865.1 uncultured Bacilli bacterium | reverse complement strand
ATGAATGCAGCAAAATCCAGATACAAAACTATGGTTGAGGATGCATTAGCTTTAAGAGGAAAAAATAAAAATGAAGATAAAAAGATAGAATCAACAAAAAATGATGATATAAAGAAAGCACCAACATTAAAACCTAAAAACAATGGTTTTGCAGATATATTAATATTAACAGTAATTGTACTTGTGTATGCAGCAATAATTATAAATTTAATAATAAAATTAAAATAACATATGAAAATATGTTTTTTTCATTTAAATAAAGCCTTATTTGGTGTATAATATATAGTGAGGTGAAAATATGAAAATTTTATCAGTAAATGCTGGTAGTTCTACTTTAAAATTTCGTTTGTATGAAATGCCAGAAGAAAAGGTTTTAATATCAGGAAATGTTGAAAAAATAGGACTTCCAGATAGTTTTTATAGTTTAAAAATAAATGGTGAAAAAATAAAAAAGGAAGCAAAAATTTCAAATCATGAAGATTCAGTTAAAATTTTAATTAAAGAATTACTTGAAAATAAAGTAATAGAATCATTAGATGAAATAAAAGGTGTAGGACATCGTTTAGTTCAAGGTGGAGATAAATTTAAAGAATCCGTTTTACTAACAGATGAAGTATTAAAAGAGTGCGAAAAATTTAATGATTTAGCGCCACTTCATAATCCAGCAATGTTATCTTGTATTAAAGCGTTTAAAGAAGCAATGCCAAATGCAAAAATGACAGGTGTTTTTGATACGTCATTTCATCAAACTATGCAAGAAATAGACTTCTTATATCCAGTACCATATAGCTGGTATAAAGATTATGGAATAAGAAAATATGGTTACCATGGTACAAGTCATAAGTATATTACTAAGAGAATGGAGCAAATACTAGGAAAAGAAAAAGTAAATATTATAAACTGTCACATTGGAAGTGGTAGTAGTATTTGTTGTATAAAAGATTCAAAAAGTATTGATACAACAATGGGATTTAGTCCTAATTCAGGTCTTATGATGGGAACTCGTTCTGGAGATATAGATTATTCTATTATTCCATTTTATATGAATAAATCAGGTAAATCATTACAAGAAGTAGATAATATTTTAAATAAAGAAAGTGGACTACTTGGAATTAGTGGTATATCATCAGATCATCGTGATATAGAAGAGGTAATGAATAATGGCAATGAAAGATGTAGGCTTGCTGATAATATGTACGTTAATAAAGTAGTAGGATATATTGCAAATTACTTTGTAAAACTAAATGGTGAGGTAGATGCATTAGTATTTACCGCAGGTTTAGGTGAAAATGCAAGAGAATTTAGAGAAGAAATAGTTTCTAAATTATCTTCATTAGGTATAAAAATAGATAAAGAAGAAAATATGAAATATGCATCATATATGCCTGAACATGAAGGAAAGATATCTTCAGATGATTCTTCAGTTCAAGTTTATGTAATACCTACTGATGAAGAATTAATGATAGCAAAAGAGACATTTGACTTAATATAACAAAAAAGGTAAAGTATGGAAAAAAATATATATAAGAAAATAAAAGAAAATGATAAAATAATAATCGCAAGACATATAGGACCAGATCCTGATGCTTTAGGTAGTTCAATAGGACTTAGAGAAATAATAAAAGCAACATTTCCAAAAAAAGAAGTCTATACAATTGGTGCTATGCCAGTAAAATTTAAATATATGGGGGATGTTGATAAGATAAAAGAATCAGATTTTTCTTCTTCGTTACTCATTGTTTTAGACACACCTGATCTAAAGAGGATAGATGGTGTAAATGATATAAATATGTTTAAAGATGTAATAAAAATAGATCATCATCCAGTTATAAATAATTTTGGTAGTGTACAACTAGTTAAGGAAGTATCAAGTACCTGTGAATTAATAGTGGATATTTGTTATAAAACTAAGCTTAAACTTACTAAATATGCAGCAGAAAGATTGTTTATGGGTATTGTATCTGACACAAATAGATTTTTATTTTATTATACTTCACCTAAAACAATGAAATTAGTAACTAAGATGATTAGTGATACTAATATAGATTTTACATCCTTATATGATGATTTATATAGAAGACCAATATCTGAAATAAGATTGCAAGGTTATATGTATCAAAATATGATTGTAACAGATAATGGACTTGGATATTTAAAACTAACAGATGAAGTTATAAGGAGTTTTAATGCAGATCCAGCAAGTAGTGGTAATTTAGTTAATAATTTTAACAATATAGATGAAGTACTAGTTTGGGTAACATTTTCAGAGGATATTAAACAAGATCAAATAAGAGTAAATGCAAGAAGTAGAGGACCTGAAATAAATAAAGTATTAGAAAAATATAATGGTGGTGGACATAAATTCGCAGCAGGAGCTAGAATTAAAACATTTGATGATATAGAACATATAATAAAAGATTTTGATGAACTATGTAAGGAGTATAATAAAACTAATAAATAATATAATTGGAAATTTGACAAATTAGTGAAAATTATTATAATAAATTAAAAATTTATGAAAAAGGGGCAATAGAAGATTATGCAAGAATTATATAAGAATATTTTAATATTTGGAAGAACGCGCGTTGGTAAAAGTACTTTAGCTTATAAAATTTCAGATAAATTTCCATATCAAATTTTAAGAGCTGATCCCATCAGAGATAGCCTTAATAATTGTTTTAAAGAACTTAATATAGGTATTGATACGGCAGTTAAAAATGAAAGATATCAATTTTTCTTATATGATTATTTATGCAGAATGGTTTATGAAGCAAGAGAAAGATATGGATATGTCTTGGAAGGTTTTGAGATATCGCATGAGGCTATAAAAAAGTATTTTATTAATGATAGTACATTAATTTATGCATTAGGGACTTTAGATATTGATGCTTCAGATTTTGCAAAAAATATAAAAGATAATGATACAAAGTATGATTGGACATATGGAATGAATGATAAAGAATTATTAGAATTTGCAAAAGGTGAACTAAAAGCAAGTAAGATATTACAACAATTTTGTATAGATAATAATATACCTTTTTATAATACAGCAAATAATAGAGATATTGTTTTAAATCAGATATTAGATGACATATCAAAAAAATATGTATATACACTTAATAATTCATAAATAATTTAGAGAATTGAGTATTTTATTACTCAATTTTTTAATAGTTATCATAAATTAATGAATATAATTGGAACTTTGACAAAATAAGTATAAATATGATATTATATTTAACATTATTCAAAGAGGTGTATATATGAAAAAAGATATTAAATTAATTGATTATTTAAAAGATGTTATTACTCCAATTGCAAAAGAAATTCTAAAAAATTATTTTCTAAAAGATATATCTATTACATTATTCTTTAAAGTATTTGGTAATAGGGTTGATAGTAATCCCTGTTCAGTTTTAGAATTTATTTTAGATTCTAAAAATGGTTATGAATTATGTTTATTAGGTGCAAGAGTAAGCGGTCAATCAAATATACCCGCATATAATGGTAAAAATAATTTATATGATTCAAATGGCAAATGTAGCAAATATACGGCAAATAATGATTTAATTTTGTTAAAACAATATTAAAAATTGAGTATTTTATTACTCAATTTTGTGGTATAATATTCACATGGGAAATCTTCTTTTGTAAATTTTTTAGCAATTATATTATATCGGATATTTCTCTTTTTATGTGCTTTCCCAAACAATTATAAACAATCTAGAAATTTGGGTATTTGCCTAAATTTTTTTTATTTGTTATAATGTTAATAGGTGATTTTATGAAGATTAATAGTGTTGACCTCACTATAAGTGCGGTTAGACAAAGTCAATATCCTACGGATAATAAGCCTGAATTTTTATTAGTTGGACGAAGTAATGTTGGTAAAAGCAGTTTTATTAACTCAATTATAGAAAGAAAAAACTATGCTAGAATATCTAGTAAACCTGGAAAAACACAAACACTTAATTTTTATAATGTAAATGATGATTTTTATTTAGTTGATGTCCCAGGATATGGATTTGCTAATGTTAGTAAAGAAAGACAACAAAAATTTGGAATGATGATAGAAGAATATTTAGCAAACCGTGAAAATTTAAAAGAGGTATTTTTACTTATAGATTTTAGACATAAACCAACTAATGATGATTTACTTATGTATAATTTCTTAAAGTATCATGATTTAAGTGTAACTATAGTTGCAACTAAAGTAGATAAAATAGGAAAAACATTAAGAGAAAAACAAGTTAAATTAATAGAAGATACATTAAATATAAATGAAGAAGATAAATTTATATTATTTTCAAGTACTACAAAACTTGGGAAAAATGAAATTATTAATATTATAGATAAAATTGTTTATCCAAACGAAGAGTAATCTTCTTTTTTTTTCATATAATTAATTGGGTGTTTATATGAAAGTTGAAGAAAATTTAAATAAGATAATAGTATATATAATAGACAATACTAAATATAATAAGGAAAGCAGTATAAAAGAATTATTAATTGATATATTTAATGATTTAAGTGAATTTTATAATATAGAATTTAATGATAGTTATAATTTAAATTTATACATTAATAAATATTATGGAATGATACTAGAAATAGAGAAAAACGATATTATTATAGATGAAGATAATATAGTCAATTTAAAACTAAATATTTTAAGAGATACACTATTTTTATATCAAGTAGACGATCCTCTTGACTATATTAATTATGAAATATATTATTATGAAAATAAGTTTTATGTTAATATAAAGAAACTTGATATAAATTTACTTGAGAATTCTAATTTAATATATGGTGATAGTGTATATAAAATAATAGGAAGAGGTATAAAATTATAAATTTACTATTATTTTGATTTTATGGTATAATCTAATGAAGTGAGGTGATTATTATGAAAATGCCAACAGTAGCGCTCGTTGGAAGTCCTAATGTAGGAAAATCAACTATTTTTAATAGGTTAGTCGGAAAAAAAGTAGCTATTATAGAAGATATTCCAGGTATTACAAGAGATAGAATTTATGGAGTTGCAACATATGATGATTATACATTTAATTTAATCGATACAGGTGGTATAGATACATCAAATGAATCTTTTAACAATGATATAAAAATTCAAGCTGAAATAGCAATTGATGAAGCAGATGTTGTAATATTTGTAGTTGATGGTAAAGAAGGACTTAATTCTAATGATTATGTAGTTCGTGATATACTTTTTAAATCTAATAAAAAGGTAGTAGTTGCGATAAATAAAATAGATAATAATAAGCACTTAGATAATTTGTATGATTTTTATGAACTTGGTTTTGAACATTATATTAAAGTAAGTGGTGAACACGCTATTGGTTTTGATGATTTGATGAATGAAGTAACAAAAGGTTTTAATAAATACGAAGAAGAATATGACGATAGTATTATTAAATTTTGTTTAATAGGAAGACCAAATGTAGGGAAAAGTTCACTTACTAATGCTATATTAAATGAAGAGAGAGTAATTGTTAGTGATGAAGCAGGAACAACAAGAGACTCTATAGATACAAAATTCAAATATGAAAAGAAGGATTATGTTGTAATTGATACTGCGGGTATGCGAAAAAAAGGAAAAATATATGAAAATGTAGAAAAGTATAGTTTGATGAGGGCAATGAAAGCAATAGAACGTAGCGACGTGTGCGTAATAGTCATAAATGCCGAAGAGGGTATTATTGAACATGATAAACATATTGCAGCTTATGCTCTTGAAGCAGGTAAACCAATGGTGCTTGTAGTTAATAAATGGGATACTGTTGATGATCAAAATGATATTAAAACATATACAAGAAAAATGAGAGCGGAATTTCAATTCTTAAGTTATGTACCAATTGTATATTTAAGTGCACTAACTAAAAAGAGAATTCATACACTTATGCCAGAGATAATTAAAGTATATGAAAATTCAAGAAAAGAAATAAAAACAAGTATTCTTAATGATGTTATAGGTGATGCATATGCATTAAATCCAGCACCTTCATATAAAGGAAGAAGACTTAAAATATATTTTAGTTCTCAAACAGGTGTAATGCCTCCAAAATTCACATTAAATGTTAATGATAAAGGATTAGTACATTTTTCATATCAAAGATATTTAGAAAATAAAATAAGAGAGAACTTTGATTTAGAAGGAACCCCTATAATATTACAATTTAAAGGTAAAGGTGAACAAAAGTAATTTAAATAAATATTTTATACTTTAGTCATTTGTAACAAATTTTACTAAGGTTCATATATTAGATTAGAGGTGGTAATCTGTATGAATTTTAGTGATAGTTTCTTTAATAAAGTTGAGAAAAAAACAAATGTTAAAAAATCAACAATAATAGATCTTGCTAAGAAACTTCAAGGTGATAATATGAAAAATGAAGATAATTTAAGGGATGTAATTCATGAACTCAGTAAAATGACAGGTAAAGAAGTTAGTAAAGAACAAGAAGATAAAATTATAAATGCAGTAGTAAATGATAATATTCCAAAAGATGTGGATAAAATGTTTTAAGAGAAGTATTTCTCTTTTTATTTTATATTATATAAAGGGTATGGTAAAAGCACCCTGGGAAGATGCTTAAAAGTGATACCATAATGTAAGAAAAAGTGAAATTTAAGATTATAAACGATTAATTAACTACATTTAATAATTAAAAAATTAATGTTTGAATTATTATAATTTTCATTATATAATATATAAAAGGGAAGTGATTTTATGGGAAATGTTACTGGAAGATTCATAAAAAGCTTAATTATAGAAACTACATTTGTAAACGAAGACTTTAAATATGCAGTGGTTAATAATATGAGAGAGTATTTGGAATTTGATGATAAAGAGGAAATACAGCGAAAAATGTGGGAAGCTATGAATGAAGTAGATGAGGAAGAAAAAGTAAAAAAACTCAGTAATGAAGAAGAGAAAAAGATAAGATAATAAATTTATACCGTTTATCTTTTATTATGAGAAATTATTAATAAAAAACTATTAGCAAATAAAATTTTGTTAATAGTTTTTTTATGATAAGTATTATTTTTTTGTAATATCGCACTATTTAATTCATATAGTTTAATAAAGAAAGTAGGGATTAAATGGAAAAGATAGATATTATAAAGAGTATATCAGAAAGAACAGGTGGAGATATTTACTTAGGTGTAGTAGGGGCAGTAAGAACAGGTAAATCCACTTTTATAAAGAAATTTATTGAAAATTTAGTAGTGCCTAATATAGAGGATGAATATGAGAGAAAAAGATGTTTAGATGAAGTTCCTCAAACAGCTCAAGGTAAAACAATAATGACTATTGAACCTAAATTTGTTCCAAGTACAGCCGCTAAAATAAAAGTAGAGGAATTTGAAACTAATATAAAACTAGTTGATTGTGTTGGTTATGTAATTCCTGCTGCTAAAGGTTATGAAGATGAAATGGGAGAACCTAGAATGGTAAAAACTCCTTGGTATGATGAAGAAATCCCATTTGTAGAAGCAGCAGAAATAGGTACAGAGAAAGTAATTAGAGATCATTCTACTATTGGTATTGTAGTTACTACAGATGGTAGTATAGGGGATATTACTAGAAATAATTATGTTGAGGTTGAAACTGAGGTAATAAGTGAATTAAAAGAAATAGGTAAACCATTTATAGTTTTACTTAATTCAGCACATCCAACTCTTCCAGAAACAGAAAGAATGGCAGATAAATTAAAACAGGAACATAATGTACCAGTAATACCAATAAGTGTTGAAACGATGAATGAAAAAGACGTATACAATATACTAAAAGAAGCATTATATGAATTTCCTGTGCTTAATGTTAAAGTTGATATTCCAGATTGGATAGCAACACTAAAACCAACACATCCAATTAAAAAAGTTTATATGGAACAAATTAGAGAATGTGTTGTAGAAGTTGATAAATTAAGAGATATAGAAACTATTAATACACATTTTAAACAATGTGAACAAATAGAAAAATCATATATGTCAGATGTTGATCCATCAAAAGGAGAAGTTACAATAACATTATCCGCACCTAATAATTTATATGATGAAGTTCTAAAAGAAATAATAGGAACAAGTATAAATAGTAGATCAGCACTTCTTAATATATTCCAAGAATATAATGATACTAAAGAAGAATTTGAACAATATAAAAATGCACTTAAAATGGTTAAATCAACAGGTTATGGAATAGCAATACCAACATTAAATGATATGAAATTAGAAACTCCTGAAGTAGTTAAACAAGGAAGTAGATATGGTGTAAAATTAAAAGCAGTCGCACCTTCAATACATATGATAAGAGTAGATGTAGAAAGTACATTTGAACCAATAATAGGATCTGAACTTCAATCAAAAGAATTAATTAATTATCTAACTAAAAATCAAGAAGA
>CAPQQE010000011.1:19535-22434 GCA_948687865.1 uncultured Bacilli bacterium | reverse complement strand
AACTGGTTGAGATACTTTTAACATGTCTATAGCATGTCTCTTATCATTCTATCTTACATATAAATCGTTTCCATTTATATTCTATATATCACTATATAGATGAGACTATATCATGTATTTAATAACTGTTTTATTATTAAATACCCCACCACTTCGATTTCACTTGAAACCTACTCTACTTGTTTATTCACTATTAGTATTTCAACTAATTAGTTATACTTTCGATAGTCGTTGAACTTTCAAATAAGGAATTAAAGTATTCTTTTAAGTTATCTAAATCATTCTCTGTTAAGTATTTATAATTATAACCTTTATTTATAGAAGCATTTTCTTTTTCTATAACTTCTTTATCTTTTAATTTGTATTCTGGTTTTATTTCTATAATTAAATTTAATTCTTTTATGTAAATATCTGGAATATAATTATGTATTTTACCATCTAATTCATATTCAATTAAGAATGGTTCATACTCATACTTTATATTTGTTTCTTCATCTAAAAATTTTATAACTTTTAATTTATAAGAAGATTTTAAATGTTTACCGTTATATGGTGTTTTTATACCATGACTTCCAATTGAAGAAAATTGTCTAGCATTTCTTTCTCTATATTCTGGGTCTTCTAATCTTTCTTTATTTGATTTAATACTCCATTGTCTAAATTCTTCTCTTCTTTCTTCTGTCCATCTAGAATTATTGAATTTTTCTCTAAATTCTTTAGTTTTCCAAAGTTCTTTCTTCATATTCTTATATTGTTTTCTATATTCTGGATTACTAAATAATTTATTAGAAGTTTCTTTCATTAACTTTCTAGATCTTTCTCTTGATTCTTCTGTTGTAAAATGTTGGTTTGCTGTATCTCTATTCTTATTTGAAAGCCATTCAGAATAGAATTTCATATCTGGGTAATCTTTTAATATTTCTTCTCTTGAATTATAATTGTGTTTCTTTAAATGATTTGTATAAATTATTCTAAATTGTTTATTGCATATAGGGCATTTCACATATTCTTCTATAATTTACTTCCTTATTTGCTTAGCTGCTGATTGTCTTAAGTTTTTGTTTTCTTAAGGTTTTCCAGCAATTCAATGGGTTTATTCGGGTTTTATTTAAGGAATCCCGGGACCACTTAAGAGATTTTTGTAACAAAAGAGAATCTATTTGTTAATGGTCCAATTCCTTGTACTTGTGTAGCTTCTAATAGATTTTTAGTATTATCTATTGTAGTAGCTAATGTTACTTGTTTTTCATATTTTAAATCTTCAATACCAAAAGCTTCTTTAGCTTCATTTAAATCTTTTCTATAAGATTCAACTAATCTAGCTTTTTTAGCACTTGCTATCATTTCTTCTTTCATAGCGAATTCTCCTTTACTTTAAAATTTTAATATAGTTTATATTTTAGTTGACCCTACTTTTTGAGCCATTTTCTTTAATGAAGAGTTTTCTTCTTTCTCAACATTATTTTCTTTTACATTTAATGATATTGCTTCACTTAATATTGAATGTGTGTTAAAAGGTAGTTTACTAATGTTCTTTCTATTTTCTAATATAATATTAACTTTTTTGTCAATATCTGATATAGAATAGTTTTCATTAAGATTTAATTCTTCCTTTTTAATATTATTTAAAGAAATCACTTTATTCAAATAGTTTTCTTTAATTAACTTTGATTCTTTAATAAGTTTTGCATTCTCATTATTTTTAGAATTTAATTGAGATTTTAAGCTTTCAATTAATTTATTTGCTTCAGATAAAGATTCATTTAGATTATTTAATGATTCTTCATTTTCTTTAGCTTTTTGAGAGCTTTCTAATTTGCTTTGTTCAAGCTGTTTTGTTAGATTTTTGTTTTCCAACATGTAATTTTTATTTAGATTAGCTAATTTATTTATTTTTTCGTTAGCAAAATCTAATTTAGAATTACCTTCTACTATAAGTGATTTTGATTTACTTAATTGTTCTACTAAACTAGAGTTTTCATCTTTTAAAGAATTAATTTGACATTTTAATTCGTTAGAATTTTCTTTACTTTCAGTTTCTAAAGATTTTTTAATTATTTTAGCTTCTGAAATTTTGTCATTTATTTCTTTTTGTAAAGATTCTACTTTCATTGTAGATTCATTAAGTTTAGATTTTAAAAATTTATTAGATGTTTTATAACTCTCTAATTGAGTTATAGTAATATCTTTTTCTTTTATAAAATCTTCTAGTTGTTTAGTTAATTGTTCATTAACTAATTTACATTCTTTCAACTCTTTAACATTATTGATTGAATGCTTTTTCATCTTTTCACAAAGAGCTTCTAAACTCTCGTACTTAGTATTACTAACGTTTAATTCCTCTTCTAATTGAGAAATTACTTCAGATGAAACATCTATATTATCTCCTTCTTCATTTTCAGGCAAAATATTATTTTCGCCGAAAGAGTTTTTAACATTATTAGCTTCTTCTTGTAATTGTGCAAAGTTAGCTACATTTTTATTTTTAGCATATTCTAACAATTCATTGATTTCATTATTAGATTTTGCTGTTTTGATTTCCCTAACAAAAGCTTCTGTTATAATATTCCTATTCTTAGATTCTACTAAAGATAATCTTGCAGATTTTACTGCAGGCATTGAAACTATATCGAAAGTCTCTAAATAAAATGTATCTGGTACAATTTGATTTACACCTTCTTTAATTGTTTCCTCTCCAGCTCCTCTAGATGAAATACCAACTTTAACTCCTGCATCTATAAAGGTTTTTAAAATTCTACCAAAAGGTGTATCTAGTATGTCAGCTTCACCCATTACTAAACCATCTTTATTATTCATTTCAAGTTTAGTTGTAATTATAGCTGCTCTTTCTTGTAATGTTTCTAATCTTTCTGCTGGATGATCTAATTCACCAAACATT
>CAPQQE010000011.1:12234-19525 GCA_948687865.1 uncultured Bacilli bacterium | reverse complement strand
TTGATATCGTCGCTATTTAATGCTTGTTCCCAACATGCCTTTGAATATTGTCTACCATTTCTAGTAGGATGGTTCATATCTGCAAATATACCTTTTAGTGTACCAATAACACCTTTATATTTTTGCTTTTTAGGTTCTTCCACTAAATTTACTACATTTAAGTTATCTTCCATTTCACACCTTCTTCTGATATATGATTTTATAAATATAGTTTATTACATTAAAAGCATTTTTATAAATTGTAATTACTTTTAGTGTAATTTTAATTAGTTTATTTAACTTTTGTCCATTTATTGTACAATAAATCAAATTTATAAATAGTTTTATTGTCTTTTTTATCTTTTTGGAATAACTTTTTAGGTCTATGTATTCCTAATATTTTATTTCTTTTATACATTTGATTTTCAGTAATACCTAAATCTTTACATATTTTTAATCTATGTTCATCATTTTTAATATAATGTTCTTTCATATATTCTAAATATTCTTTATCATCCATTTTAGGTATTACCTCCTAACAAATTTATTTATATATTTTTAGTAAGTTTTATTATAACAGGATTTTCATCTTTTGATGTAAATGTTTCTTCATAATATGGTTCACCAGTATATCCAGTCTTTTCTACTTCAATTAAATAGCTACCTTTATTCTTAATTTGAATATGAATCTCACTTACATTGGCAAATTCATAATCATCATTGAATTCTTTACTATCTCCTCTATAAAATAATTTTGTTTTATCTATTTCTAGCGGATTATTATCTTCATCTACAAAATAAATATCTATGAATTTAGTATTATCATCTGGATCTTCTGGTTTTACAGGTTCTTTAGCATCTAACAACGTAGAAAATTCTGAAGTAATATAATTACTTGTTCCAGTTTCTCTAGAATATAATACAAATAAACCGTTATCTACAGTTAATCTTCCTTCTACTGATTTTCCTGTTGGATTATTCGCAACTATGCTAAAATCAGGTTGAACTTTTACATCTGTTAGTCCTAATGATTCTAGATAAACTTTGATTTCTTCAAATAAAACATCATTAATATTTACTATAGTATATTTATTTAATGAACTAAAGTCTAAATAAAATTTAAATGTTGTTCCATCGTTTATTATACCAATATATTCAGAATTTACTGTAATTGTTTCTATTTTATTTAATATAATTTCTGTATTAGTTGTTAAATGATCTACTAATAATATATCTTTTCTTAAAAAGCTATCTAATAATTCATTCATTAGTTGTAAAGCTTCTGTTATATCTGCAGTTTCAAAATCATTTTCATTATCTTTAGAATAAAAAGAATATTTGAAATCTTCTACTTGATCTAATTCTCTGTTTTTTACAAGTATTTTATACATTATTATAATTCCTCCTTAATCTTTTTTATTTTAATTTTAGTTTATAAATACATAAAAATACCACTAAACTTAATTAGTGGTATATGTTATTTTATTATTCTGAGATTGATTGTTCTTTTTGTTCATCCATATTTATTGTTATTGTTTCATTATTTGTTGCGGTTGTAATTGCATCTCCTACTTGTAAAAATCCTGATGTACATATAGGTAAAGTATTCCAACTATCTTTAAGTCCTTTTACTGATGCTTCAATTAATATTGTTGCTTCTGCTTCTGTAATTTTTATTCCTTTTTCATTTAGCCATTCGATCATAGTATCTAATGCTTTTTTGAATTTTTCTTTTCCATCTAATGACTCATATAATTGTTGTACGTATTTTACTGTAGATTCTGCAATTTCTCTCTTTGTGTCTGTGTCTAATTTTTCTGTTAATTTCTTTTTAATTACTACTGCTAGATAACCAAAAATTGCTGTTACTATTGTAACCACGTATGGCATTATAGCTGTTACGATTTGATTTACTTGTTCTGGCATAATAATCTACCTCCTATAAAATTATTTTAAATCTCCTAATATTGTTTTAGCTTCTCCAGCTAACTTATTAGCTGTTTCAGTTGCTCTTACTAATTCTTGTGCGTGTTCTGTAGTAAAGTTCATTTCTGTTGATGTAGATCCTCTATGAACAAAAGTAGTTTTTAATTTTAAATTACCTCTATCAAATGAATCTGATATTCTAACTTTAAATTCAAATATTAAATCTGCAATGTATATTTTACGAGTTATATCATTGATAAAATGTCCTTTTTTGTCTGCGTATTCACCAATATGTGGTTCTCCAAATTCAAAATCTCCTTTGAAATCTTTGAAAGCTTCATCTACTTTATTATACATTTCTTTCATTTTTTCTAAAGCAACTTTTAAATCCTCTTCAGATTTTACTTTTTCTTCGCTTTCATCTTCAAATAATCTTCTTTCTAATTTTATCATTTTTAACTTCCTCCTTGTTAATTTTTAATATAAATATAATACTGGAATAGTTTTTGCACCAGCTTCTTTTGCAGCTAATGCTCTATGTCTACCTTCCTGTGATTTTGTTTTTAAATCTAAGTATGGCATATCAAATTTTGTGCCATTTTTCATTTTATCAGCGTACTTATGAACATTTTCAGGTTCTTCCATACCATCATATGCGTCTTCTGTTGGGCTTCTCCATATTTCTTTAGCACATCTATCCATATATTCATCTGGAGTCATTTCTGCTATAAATACATTTGTATATCCCTTTGATTTTGCATAATCAATATCTTCTAAATAATCTTGATGATATTCATTAGTGTCTAATAAGAAATAATCATCTGAGTTTTTAGAAAATTCTTTTGGCATATTAAATTGATATGTATTACCACCTTGATTTTCGAATTCCTCTTGTTGCAATTCTTTTATTTTATTATGTATCTCAGATTGTTCTTTTTCTAAATCAATGACTTTTCTATAATAGTTATTAAGTTCTTCATCATCGTTAAACATATCGTACATAGCTTCTTTTTCTGATCTAGAGAACTTTTTCCAATCTTCTTCAGTACAACCTGTTGCTATTTTCATTTCTTCATCTGTAACTTTCTTTTCTTCTGGTTTATTATCTTTTAATTCCTTAAGTTTTTTATTTATTTCTTTAAATTGTGATAATAATTCTTTGTACTCACTACTATCTTTATAATTCTCAACAATAAAATGTTCTTTCAAACTTAATTTATCTGACATTAATTCATAATATTTATTTCTTAATCCATCTAATAAACCATCGTTTCTTAATTCTTTAAATATTAGATTACCTTCTGATATTTCTCCATTTAAAGCTAAACCATTCTTTCTTTCCATATAAATATAATTAATAGTATCTTCAATTAATTTTGGATCATTTGATAAAAGTACTTCATTTATTTTTGCTCTTACTTTTGATAATGCATCTGAATAATTTGGTATTTCATATTCTACAGGAACTGGAAGTCTTACCCAGTCTCCTTTTAAAATTGAATATATACCATTAGTAGCATTAGAAGAGTTAATGTTTTCAATGTATACTTCTACTGGAATTCCATAAATTTGAAAATCATATTTATCATTAAATTTATTTTTCTTATCATTATATATTGATTGAAGTATTTCATCATCTATATAATTTAAATCAAAATTAACTATTAAATGTAAATCAATATCTGAATTTTCATTATAGTTAAATCCAGCATTAGAACCAACAAATTGTATATCTGCTACAGATAAAGTTAATGGATCTATGTCTTTTAAAAACTCTTCTGCAATTTCAGCTAATTTTTGTTGAACTTCTAGTTTTAATTTATTTGTTTTTAAATCAAACAATTTTGGATTCAATGTATTATGTAATTCATAGACTTCTCTCACTAACTTAATCATTTAAGTAATTCTCCTTTTTTTATAAATTTAATTTAAAGGTATTTTATAAATTAAATGCAAATACCTTTAAATTAATTATTTATCATTTTTATTGTACGTCTACTTTGTATACCCAAGACATGATTTCTTTTAATAGTACTCCATCTGGGTGTGTATTTCCATTACCAACTTGCATAATTGTGTAAGTTTTACCTTTTATTGAATTAGGTATTGTTTGACCTGTACAATATCTACTAGCAGTAGTTTTTAATAAAACTCTTTGTCCTTTTCTAAATCCAGTTGGTGCGGATGGTTGTGAAGCATTTCCTCCAACAATACAACTATCATTTACCCATCCGATATTACCATTGTTTAATAAATATGGGTTGTTTGCTCCATTTATTATTTTTGTAATAACGCCATTCTTGACTGATGGATTTAATTTTTTTGTTGACATTGAAGTAGTGTAAACTCCATTTATTGTAACTGATTCTCCTATGTAATGTCCTTTTGGTTGAGCTGGTTGAGATGGTTGTGAATTTCCACTTACTTTTTCTGTATAGTCTAGGCAAATCCATCCAGCACCAGATTTTAATCTTCCCCAGTTTCCTTGTGTTTCTACTATAGTATAAGTTCCTCTGTCTCTAATTTGTCCAGTTATTTCATGATCTGTTCCAGCACCAGATCTAATATTTAATGCACTTGTAGTAACTTTTACTAAATATGAATCTCCGCTTGGAGTTACTGGTTGTACAGGTTTAGAAGGTTCTACTGGTTTACCAGATAAAGGTGTTTACAACTTTAGTACCAATTGTGTTTATTCCCCAATTATATTGTAGCATTAACCTTGCAGTTAATTCTGCTGCGTTTCTTTCTGCTGCGTGGAATCTATCTCCACCTGATTTAGAATAACAAATTTCAATACCTATTGTATATCTATTACCGAAACCATTTGATCCATCTCCAGCATGCCAAGCATTTCTATTATGTGGTATACCTTGTACCGCTCTCACATCATCTACTGCCCAATGATATGATACTTTATTGTTATTAGTAATCATATATGAAATTTCATTTTTAGCAGAAGCGTCATTTGCTGTATTATGTATTGTTATTCCTTGTGGTGTCATTTCGTATGGTGCCTTACACCAATATTTACTTGATGGACATAATAATTGAACTATTTCCATTTCACATACCTCCTGTTAATTCATGGTTTGTAAAATGAATCTTAATTTAATACCTACTTTTATTTTAATTATCCTTGTGCTTCATCTTCGTTAATGTCTTCACCAATACCATCTTCTAATTTATTTGACCAATCGTTCTCAGGATCTTCCATTGCTTTCATTCCTAATTCTTCATCGTATTCAAGGACTTCTGTTGGTTCTAAAAAGTTTTTGTTTTCATCCATTTTATACTACCTCCTATTAAAAATATATAAATAGTTTATTGATTATTCATCAAAATCATTGAAATTTTTACCTAATACGTTATCATCTAATTTTATTTCTGTATCTGTAACTTTCTTTTTAATTTTATTAGCTTTTTCTGCATCAATAAAATCATATATTGAATATTCTAATGGATGACCTTCTAAATTATCTTGAGTTCCATTTGTTTTAACATCCATTACTGATACATTAGCTTCTTTTAAATCTAAATTATTTTCTTCTTGATATGTGTTAAATACTGGAGCTAATTTAACTGTCCAGCAATCTGGGTATTCTAATATTGTAGATATAGCTGTTACTTCAAATGTTCTTGCATCTACAATAGTTCCAATTGGAGGTATAATTATTCTTGAATATCTTTGTAATTTAGGTGTATTATATGGAACTTGTGCTACTACAGGTTTTTGTTCACCAATTTCAGTAACCCAACCATGTTTTCTTAATGTATCTAATGTTGGATTTTCATTAAATACAATATCTAATTGAATTGGATTAGACATAGGAAAATTTGGTTCTGAATGTATAGTTTTAGTATTATCTAATGGATACTGATAACCAACGCTTATTCCGTGTAATCTTGCCATTTCTTCAAACCAACCACGAAAAACTTTAGCATCTGAATCTGTTAATAGTCCCAATTTAATTACCTCCTTATTGTTCTATTTTCGTTGTTTGTTCTCCAACTACTTTAAAAGAATAATCTACTTCTATTTCATCTATTGTAGATGTTGAATAACCTATTTCATCTGTTAATGAATTAAAGCTTGTTTCATATGGTTCTGATTCAAATTCATCTACCTCTACATTACATGTTCCACTAAATTGATCATCTTCTAATGCAACCTCTTCTATGAAGTTTTCAAATATATATTGTAATTTTTCTGTATTGTATTTAACTCCTAATGTAATATATATTGTAAGTTCATTATTGTCAAAATCAGATTCTACTCTAGTTACTGAATTATATACTTCTCTATATTCATCATTCATATTATATTCTTTTAAGTATTTTTGTAATTCTTCTGAGAATTTTTTATCATCAAAATCTATATTATATAATAAATCTTCTTCATTTAAATCATAGTCTATGTTTGTTTCATATTTTACTTTAAGCTTTTGTTTTAATATTACTTTATTAATTCCATTTGATTCATTTAATTTCTGTGTATTTATTTCATTTTTAGTAATCTCTTTTATATCGTATAATTGATCACAACCATCTCCATCTATTTCAAAAGTTCTTTCTGATGAATTATCTGCATCTGGGTCTACAACTACAACAAAAGAGTGACCAGCTGTAGATAAATCTTTTATACAAGTTAAAAGTTTTTCTAAATTATGATCTGGGTCTCTTGCAACTATTTCATATTTTTGCATTTTATCTAAAGCTTCTTGTGTTACTTCATTAATAATTATCATTTTTGTGTCTCCTTTCTTATTTTATTTTCATCCATACTTTTCCATCTTCTGATTTTCTTAAAGCCATACCGATAATGTCTATATCATCCTCATACGCAGTTTTAACTTTAGCACAACTATCGATCTCAGTTACTAGTAAATCTCCAGCTCTAATATTTTTATCGTTAGTCTTTACATATAAAGATCCAGCTATTCCTATTTGTATATTGTCGCCATCATCTTTGAAACATACTCCTATTATTTTAGTTAAATCATCTATACAGTCTACTTTTTTAGCTAATCCATTATCATTTACACATATGATATCACCTTGTTCTATAGTATCGTTTTTATTTACTTTTTCAAAATATTCTGTTATACATTTTTGTTCCATTTAATCAATTCACCTCTATTCTTTAATTTTATATAACTAAAGCTAACATATAAATATTAGCTTTAGTCTTACCGATTAGTTATATACGGCTTTCCATACTTTCTTTCCTTCTGGAAGAGTTAAATCTCCATTGATATGAGTATTTCCATCAATAACAACTTTTCCATCGTTATCAATATAAATATTTCTTTTTGTTCCATTTGGATTTTCTAATGTAATTCCAGCGTTTGGTCCTTTAATATGAATATTACCTGGTGTAACCTCG
>CAPQQE010000011.1:1334-12224 GCA_948687865.1 uncultured Bacilli bacterium | reverse complement strand
ACCTCGGTAAATTGTGAGTTATCTTTGTTTTCCCATCTAGATCTTGGTTCAGTATTTCCTTTTTGTTTTAATAAATGACCTCTATTATCAAATGTTTGTGTTAAATTGTCTGTATCTAATACCCATTTATTTTGATTTAATATTGTAGTTGTTCCATCTGGTCCTAACATTAAATTTCCTTCTATATTAACTGAATTTTTAAATTGTGTTCTATCCTCAACTATCAATCTTTCTAATCCAGATATAGTTAAGAAATCTGTAGGTGTATTATAATTGAATATAGCATCTCCTAAGATAAATTTTAAATTTGTTGATGTTATACTTAAATCAATCATTTTATTACTTACAGGATTAGTTAACGTATAATGATCTGCAGTTAACTCAGTTTTTAAATGGTTTTTTCCATCTATATAATTAGTTATTACACCATCTGAATGTATATTTGTATTATCTTTAGAATATAAATTTAATGTAGAATTTGATGCAAGATTTAACCAATTATCTGGGTCTCTAACAAATAATGACCCTCTACTTTCTCCATTATAATAAAAATCTATTATTGTTTGCTTTTCTGTTTT
Organism: uncultured Bacilli bacterium; assembly: GCA_948687865.1. The sequence continues at coordinate 11,646 of CAPQQE010000011.1, read as the reverse complement.
GCTTCTATCGTCATTTATAATATTTAAATAATGACCATTTTCTTGCTTTTCTGTAGATATCATGCTTATTATATTATAGTTTTCATCTTCAGATTGAATATGTATACCTGGTAATTTGTTTCCTAATGAAGGATCTTCTAAAGAGTCTGGGTCATCTCCGTCTATTCTACCTGGTAAAAAGTCTATTTGCCCATATGTTACATCTCCTTCTTTTGAAATATACCAATCTGGTACTAAATTAATCCAATCTTGTAAATTTAGAAATTCTATATTAGGATGTTTTGGATCATGTATTTCACAATGAATGTCTTTAGCATCTAATCTACCAAGTTTTTCTGGATTATCATAAACATTACTAAAATTATTTCCATCCCAGTCTAAATAACCAACTATAAATATATCAGGATTATTATACGCATCGTCAAAATTAAAATAAGAAACCCAAAGCCCTTCATATTCTGTTTTTAAATTTTGTGTAACATCTCCTAACAAATGTTGTGAACTATCTCTAGCAAGTTTGAAACCTAAAGCTATTTTAGTTCCTGTTATTTCTTTTGGTGGAGGTATTCTTAATAAATCATTAGTAATTATATGATAACCTTGAATATTTGCTTGTCCTTCAGCTATTTGAATAACATGACCATATTCAGTATCTGGTTCAACACTTAAAGTAAAATGTTCTTTTCTTAAGCAATAATTTCTTTCAGTAATACGAGTAATTATTGCTGCCATATTATCTTCTATATTAAGCTTACCTTCATCAATAGAGTTTGATGTTGGATATGCTATGATGTTGTTAGATATATAATATTTTACTGTTTCTGCCAATGTATTTTCCTCCTTTTCATAATTTAATAATAGTCTATTAAAAGCATATAAAATAAATAAGTTAATGTAATCAAATTTATTATATTTTACCTTATTAATATAATATATTGATTTTGTTGTCAAAAATAACGAGAATTAATTCTCGTTACTTCTGATTATATCTATATTTTGATATAAATTATTTTATTAATCCACAAACTCTTGCAACTTTGCTTTCGTTTAAAGCTGTTGTGAAGTTGTATCTTAATTTTTTGCAAGATAATACTTTGTTCTCTATTTTAACTGTTGCAGTCATTATAGATCTTTCAGCATTTTCGTGTTTAAATGTTTTGTTTTCATAAAATCTTAAGAAAGATTTTCCTTCTTTTAAATTTCCTTTTGCATCAAATATTACATTAGAAGTTTTTCCAGATTTAAATGTTAATTTACATTCGAATTTAAATCCTTCTTTTGTTTGTTTTACAGATTCTAGTTTGAAAGCTTTAGCATTTTTATATGTCTCTTTTACAAATCTTGTGAAAGCTTCTGTGAAAGATTCATCATCTATATCTTCAAACACAACATCTCCTGTAGCTTCAATTTCTTTAGCTGTTTCTTCAGGTTTTTCTTCCTCTAATTCTTCTTCATCTTCTTCTAATTCTTTAGATTCAGTTTTTAATCCTAAATGTGCTTTAAATTCGTTTATACTTGGTTCATTATCTAAGTACATTTGTAATTCATCAGCATCTCCTGAACCAATCATTTCAACTAATTCAAGTAATTTATTATAGCATTGATCTCCAAGTGCTTCTCCTTTTTCAACTAATGATCTATTTCTAGGATCAGTGTTTTGATATTTAATTGCTTTCTCATTTAAATCAAGTATTTCTGCTAGAAGAGAGTCTAAGTTTTCATCTGATTCATTTAATTTTTTATTTTCAACTATTTCTTTTGACTCATTTATTTCTTCTGCTGATTCACTATCTGCTACGTTTAATACTTCTGTTTCTTTTGGAGTTATCATTTCAGATAATTCTCTTTTAGCTGCTTCTCTTGTTTCTTCTAATGAATCCATACCAAAGATTACTTCTATAAGCTCTTTAGCTTTGTCCATTTTATTTTCGTCTTCTACTTCTTCTACTTTATCTTGAACTTCTCTATCTATATCTTCTGTTTTTACTCCATAAGCGTCTTTCTCTAATTCATCTATTTCTTTTTGAATAGCTTCTTTTTCATCATCTGCTAATTGGTCTCCATCTTTTTCAAGTTGAGTTCTTAATGTAGCTATTCTATCTTCTTTTTCTTTATCTACTGATTCGTTTATTTTATCATTAATAACATTTCCTTTTGTTGCGTTTGCCATATCTTCTTTTGTTTCACTTTCAAAAGGTTTGTTTTGAGCAGGGTCATTATCATTTAATTCTTTTGCTTCACTTCCAAATTCTTCTGCTACTATTTTAGGTGTTTGTTTAGCTGCTGTTTCTAATCCTTTTTCTGCATCTGAATCATATGCTGCTTTTTGAGCTGGATCATTGTCATTTAATTCTTTTGCTTTGCTTCCAAACTCTTCAGATATGCTTTTAGATTCTTTAACTGCATCTCCTACTTCTACTACATCTACTACTTCTGATCTTTCTCCTGTTGTTGTGTTCATATAAGTTTTTCCAGCAAATGATGCTTTAGCATCTGCTAAATTTTCTTTATCACAAGATACTGTAACTTCTTTACCATTTGCTAATATAACTTTATAATTAAATTTTGTTTCAACTTCTGTTTCAGGAGTAGTTTCTACTTCTGGTGATTCAGTCTCAACGTTGTCAACTTCTGGTGTATCAATTACTTCTGGTAATTCTTCATCTTCTTTAATTACAGATTCTTTTACAAGTTTAGCTAATTTAGCTGAATTAGCTCTTTTTGATTCTTGCAATTTCTTCATTGCTTTATTCATATCTTTCATTAATGAATTCCTCCTTTAAAATTATTATTTATAGTTTAAAACTATTTTTATTTATTTTTAATTGCTTCTTTCATTTTTGTCTTATAATTATCTATTTCATCTAATGTAATCCACTCTGGTTTATCTTCGTCTTTAAATGAATTGTATATTTCTTTCATTTCGTCTATTTGTCCATCTATACTTCCAGCCCATAAGTGTTTTTCACTTGGATTATCTATAAAATAATCACAGTCTGAACGTAATCTATCTAATAGCATATAATCAAATTCTGAAGATTCAAGTAAAGATTCTTCTTTATGATTATCACAAGTATCACAATCTTCTAGAACCCATTCTTCAAGATTTTCTTCTTTTGAAGAATCTATTCTCATTACATAAGTTTCTGGAGTTAATTCTTTTTTACTTCTTTTTTCTGTTGCGTTATACTTAGAAACAAAGTCCATAATATAAAGTTCTTTATTAACTATTTGTTTTCTAATAGATTGTAATTCTTCTTTAGTCATTGGATTCTCTAATTCAAAATATTTTGTATAATTTGCATTAGATGTATAGATTACAACTACGCTATTGAAATTTTCTAAAGAGTTATCTTCAGTTTTGATTTCTTTTTCTTTTCTTTTGAAAAATACTGATGTATTAGATTTGCCATATACTTCTAGTTGTGGGTATTTATTAATAACTGCATTGATTATATCATCCATTGAATTTTCAGATTTTCCGTTTCTATATACTTCAACTACATCTACTCCATTCATTTTGGTTGGAGCATTCCCAGACCAAGCATTTCCTTTATCTTTATCTAAGTCATATATAAATTTAGATAAATTTAATGGAAATTTAGCTTCTATAACAATTGATTCATCTAATTCTAAAGTTTCTTCTGTATCTTCTTCTTCACAATCACAGTCACAATCTTCTAGAATCCACTCTTCTTGATTTGTACTTTCATTTAAATTGATATTTATTATATCATTAAAAGTTGCTGTTGGATTTTCTTTAGAAATTCTTTTATAATCTGATGCATCTATTATAAGATTTGTTGCATTGTCTAATATTTCTACTATATTGTCCATATCTTTATTAGTTAGTTCATCTTTATTTATTTCTTCTGTTGTTCCATTTTTATATTTTAAAGTTACTTTTGTAGAATCTCTATCTTCTTCTAATTTATTCTTGTTGTCTTCACATTGATTTTCTTTCATAACATTTTCATTTTTTAAAGCTTCAGATACTTTATTAGCAACATATGGTGTATCATAATTATATTCGTTTTTGCATTGATCTAATGTATCTTGTGCAACACATTTTAAAGATTCGTCTGGTATAATTACAATTACATTTGCAATATCTTCTATGCTTTCTGCTCTATCTAATTGATTGTATATGTTACTTAAATCTACTAATGTTTGCTCGCTTTGTGACGTTGGTTCTTCTACTTCTACTGGTACTATATCTTCATTAATAATATTATTTTGACCATTTACTTGTTTAGATTCATTAGCTCCTTTATCTTCTTCGTTTTCTTCATCAGTTGTGTTAAATAAATCTTCTTCATTATTAATTTCTTCGTTATTATTTTCTTCATTTTCATTTTCGTTTTCATTAGTTCCATCTAATTCTTTTTCTGCTTCTTCAACTGCATCTGTATCTTCTTGTGTTTCTTGTTGTTCAACTGTTCCAATATAAATAAACTCTTCAGGTATTTCATAGCAAACTGGGCAAGTTTGATCTTCACTCATTTCTGTTTCACTATAAAAGTTGTTTAAACATCTAGAACATGTATAAATTTTCATTCCAACATATTCAGTATCTACAACTTTTTCGCCTTCAGGAGTTTCTTCAATAATATCATTAATTCTGTTTTGTTTTTCTTTGAACTCGTCAATAGAAAGGTCTGGGTCTATTATTGTTATAACGTCTTTTTCTTCTCCTTCTAATTCATGATCATTTGATTCTTTAATAAGTTTTTTATTTATCTTTCTATTTTCTTGAAGTTTTTTCATTGTTTTTAAAAATAGATCATTATTGCTCATCAAAATATTACTCCTTTCGTAATAAAATAATTTTATTTGTGACAATTTATTAAATTCGAGACAAACTACCGTTAATTATTTAAAATTAGTTTATAACAAAACAAAAACAAGGTTAATTTTTAGCCTTGCTTTTGTTAATATAATTTAATATTTTATTATTTGTTAAATTCACTTGAATAATCTTTGCCGTCTATTTCTTTTATTAATTTTAAAGCGTCATTAATATGTTTTACAAATTCTTCTGCTGTTTCAACTCCTACACTACCAATAGCTGACCAATTTACTTTAGCTGAAGTTACTTTTCCTTTATAATTTTGGTCTATGTATACGTTTACATTTCTATAACTTCCACCAAGTACATCTAGATGAATCATATCTGGATCATTTTCATTTTCCTTTTCATTTACTGATCCTATTAAAATATAGTTATCTGTCTCTGCTAATATTTTTATATCATCTTCACTTCTTCCTTCTCCACCTGCTAAATACTTTTTCATTCCTGCTTCAAATTCTTGTCTTGCAGTGTAGTCTTCTTTGATAATTTTTGATTCTTGCAATCTTTTCATTGCTTTGTTCATGTTTTCCATTTCAATTCACTCCTTTTTATATAATAAAACTACTCGTCTTTGAAGTAGTTGTTTCTGTGTCATTTCCATTATCTGGTTCTTCTTTAGAATCTTCTGGTTCTTTTAATAATTTTATTTTATTTTCTTCTTCAAGCTTATCTATTAATTTATCTAGTGTTTCATCTATAAATGTATTTCGTTCTTCGATTGTTCCATTGTATGGAATTTCTCTCATATCTACTTTAATTATTTCTTTATATTTTTCTCTAGATATTGGTCTAAAATTTAATCTTTGGTCTACTAATATTTCTAAAGAATGTTTTAAAGAATCTTCATTTACTGTAAACATTTTATCAATTTCTATAGCCATGCTTATTCCTCCTCAAAACTTAATTTACTTGATTCTGTTTTATATATCATTACTCTTCCAAAAGCAGGATCTGAATTTACTGAAGCATAGATGTTTTGTTTTTTGTAAATAGGTGTTTTATTAAATGAATATTCTAAAAATTTAAATCCTATTTCTTTTAACATTTCTTCATTTACACCATCAATAAAATATGTTTTTGTAGTTTCATCATAATATACTGTATCTAATGTCCCAGCTTTTTGAGCAACTTCTTCTGCAGTTTGTTTTAAACTTAATTTAATTTCTATATTGCCATCTACCATTGAATTACCTCCTATTTCATAAGATCTTTTATATTTACTTTTACTGCATCTAGTTGGTCCAATATTTTCTCTAATGAATCTTTTGTATATACATAAGCATATACTTCTTCTGGTTCTAATTTTCTTAATACAATTACTTCTCCATTTTCATATGTTTCTTTAGCTTTATTTAATTCTTCTTCATTTCCACCATATTCTGGTAAAAATCCTTGATCATATTCTTCTGGAGATGGAGCAGTTGGATCAATTTCTATTTCCATATAACCTTCATTTGTTTTAATATATTGTTCTTTATTTAAGTATAAACCATCTTCTAATTCATCTAATATATTACTTTCATTTAGTTGAACAGATTCTTTAATTTCATCTTTTTCTTCTAATTCATCGTCGTCATTATCAAATACATTTTCTATTCCATATCCGTCTATTAAGTTTTTCATCCAGTTTGTACATACACTTAATTGATACATTGTACTGTTTTTAAGTTCATCTATTTTACTTAAATCTTCTTGTTTTATAGCAATTATATTAAGATTAGACTTGTAATCATTTATATTAAATATTTTATTTAATAATGATCCTTTTATTATATAAAATGTAACAATGTCATTTTTAAGATGACCAGCATCTTCTAATATGTTTGCTAAAGATTCTAAGTTGCTTTCAGATATATCTATTCCAAGTAATACAAATGAGTTATCTTCATATAATTCTTTTAGTTTTTCTTCATCATCTACTTTTGTTGTTGTAAACTTATTTTTATCTTCATTTATTTTTATTTTTCTATTTACTTTTCTTTTCTTAGCTTCTTCTATTTTAATACTGTTTTCATTTAATACTAAGCTTTCATTTTTAGAATCTGGCATATTATCTAATTTTTTATTCAACTTATAAAATTTATTTTGTAATGATTTTATTTCTTTATCTGTAAAATCTTCTTTATTATTTTTCATTATATCTATCTCAGCTTCTAAATCTGCTAACTTACTTATTATTTCTGCTACAGTTACTTTCTTTTTGTTTGACATTACTAAATTTCCACCTTTCTTTAATTTTATAATAGTTTATCTATTAAGCCATACCACTATTAGTTACAGTTCCTTTAATTCCATCTACTTCAATTCCATCTTTTGCCATAGATTCATCAACTGTTTTAGCTATTAAAGATAGTTCATATAAACAATCTTTTTTGGATTTACTACGAATATAGTTTGTGCCATAGTTTGTTTCCCACCCTGGTTTTAAATCTATAACCCAATAGCCATCTGCTCCTTTATAAAATGCTCTAACTTTATTTTGATATTTTAATGGTATTCCATTTATAATGCTTTCATTCAATGATAACTCTTCGTTCTCATGCTCTTCTTTTTGCTCATCTTCTACAGATTTCTTTATATCTTCTATTGAAGTAAGTTTTACAGCTTTTAAAGATTTATATTTTCTTAGTAATCCAATTAATAACATTCTCATTTCTTCTTTATCATAACCAATTGAAGCTTTATCTAGATCTTTAACTATTTGATAAGATTGGTTTGGTAAAAATGAAATAAATCCTTTATCTGTTTGTAGTACATATGAATCTTTATCTTCATGTTTTCTTTCTTTTCTGTTAAATGATTCAGTATATATCTTGTCAGCATTTTCTTTAATGTCAGTAATAACATCTTCAATTATTCTATTAAACCAGTCTTCCATATCTGGATGTATCATTATTTCATTTTTATTTTTGTTATACCATGTTTCAAATTCTAATGAATCTCCTGTAACAGATAAACCATCACCTTTTCCAGATTCGTCTTGCGCGTTTTTAAAATTAAATGATAACCAATCTGCTAACATTTCTAAATATGCTAATTTATATATTTCTTTTATTTCATCTGTCTCTAACTTAGGTGTAGTAAATTTCTTATTACTATCATCTAAGAAAAATTGCCAATGATGAGGATTTATCTTCAAATGGTATTCCCAAGCAATTTCATAATCTTTATCAGCTAAACGTTTTTCTTTATCATCCACTGGAAAATGATTTCTACGATATGCATCAAATATGAAATCAATATCTTTGTCTTCATCATGTTGTTCAATGTTTCTTTCTAATATTCTAACTGATTGTGGCATAAGATATTTTTCTGCATATTTCTTTACAAGTCGTTCATATGCTTTTCTAACATTAGCTCTGTGAGTATTAATATATTGTTTGTATTCTCCTTCTTTTTCTTGTATTGTTGGCAATTCCTTTACCTCCTTTTTATTTTATTATTTTGTTTCATCATTTATTGTTTCAATATCTGCTTCTTCTATTTTGTCATTTAAAGAAGAATAATCTTCTTTAGTATTTATATTACCTGTTATTGAGTCAGAGTACATGCTATTTGCAAGATCTTCATATAAATCTTTATCTATTTCTCCTTCTCCCCAAGTATTTCTATAGCATAATTCTATGAATTCTTTATTTCTTTTCTTATATTCTTCAAATGTTAGTTTTTCATAATCTTCTCCGATTTCTTCAATTATCTCTGATTCTTTTGATTCATTTACTAGTGTTCCATTTACTGGGCTTTCTACTGTTTTTCCATTAGGAACTCCTGGTACCATACAAGGAGCTTTTTCATCTACTAAATCAATTGAGTCTGTTAATTTCATTGATGCTACTCCAATTATATTATTGTTATTGTCATATTTTAATGTTATATTGTCACCATTCTCTGAATTGTATTTCATTGCAAATCCTTCATTATTAAATAGTTCAGTTTCTTTTCCTGTTCCAATAAAATTATTTCCTGTTAATTTATTAATGTAATTTATGCCATCTTCTACTGATTTACCGATGATATCTTTAGTTATTACGTCTTTGTCAAATGCTTCTTTTAATGTTCTTTTATATTTATACTCTTTTTCTTTATTTTCTCCAAACCAAGTTGTTGTTACTTCTTTACCATTTGTAGATACTTTATATTTTCCAACTACTAAAGCTTTATTGAATAGAGCTGTATGAGTAGGTTTTTCTGTTGCAAAGAACACGTCATCACCTATTCTATATACATATGTATCTTCTCCAGTTTCTTTAGCATTCTCTTCTGCTTCTTTTTTAACTTTTTCTTCTAATTCTTTTTGACTTTGAGCTTTAGCTTCTAATTTTAATTTATTTTTAATTCCCTCTTTTGATATTAATGTATATTCTTTATTTTCTAATATAGAGTATTTTTCTAGCATAGTTCTTTTTACTTTCATTTCTAATTCTTCATTTAACTCTAATCCCTTAATCATAGAATAATCTCTAGTTAAAGTATTTAGATTTTCAAAATGAAGCTTTCCCTCTTCTTTTAATGAATTAAAAATATCTTCGTCTTCATTATCATCTATTTCTATAATTTCATTTGTTTGTTCACCTTCTGCAGTTTGTGGACTAATTATAAATCCTAATGCATTGTATATTTTATTTAGTATATCTTGATTTTCAATTGATTTATCTTTCATTTCATTAACTTCTGACTCAATTACTTCATATACTTCTTTTGGTAATTTTGGAGCTATGTTATTCAAAAATTCATTTAATTTAGATATTTTATCTTTTTCTTCATCCATTAAAAGCTTAATGTTTTCAGATAGTTCTTCGTTTGATAATGTAATTTGCTCTAAATCTTGTTCTGTCACTCCATTAGCTTGTTCTATATTTAATTCTAGGTCTTCTTCAACATCCTCAGTTTTTATAGAATTCTTTTTATCATTTTTTAATGTTTCTATTTCATCTAAGCATTCTTGTTTTTCATTTTTTAATTCTTCGATTTCATCTTCCCATTCATCTACTACATTATCTCTTTCACCGTCATAGTTATTTATTAAATTTTGTACTTCACTTATTTGTTCTTCTATATCTTTAACTTCATTTTCTAAATCTTCTATTTCTTTGTCAAAATCAATAGATTCGTTTATTTCATTAATTATTTGTTGTTTACCTTCTTCTACTTCGTAATTATTGTTTTCTAATTTTTTAATTAATTCATTTGCTACATATTTTAATTCTTCTAATATTAGTCCTTCTTCGATTAAATCCACACAATCAGATGAATAATCTATACTGTTATTGTATAGCATATCCTCTAAATATTGACTTTCTTCTCCAGCTGAATATAAATCGTTAATGATATTTTCTTTTTCATCTGCATAATTTTCTTCTATTGTGTCTACAATATCGTCAATTATTTCAGCTATAATATTACTTCTTTCCATTTATACTCCTCCTTTTAAATGGCTAATTGTTTATTTTTGTTCCAGTA
>CAPQQE010000011.1:0-1324 GCA_948687865.1 uncultured Bacilli bacterium | reverse complement strand
ACAATTAATTTTATTTATTAAATTTAGTTTATTACAATCTAATTCTGCTTGGTACTTATCTTCATACAATAAATTACTATAAATAAAACTTGTATCTAATTTTTTGAGTCTTTTAGTTTTCTTTTTACTATGTTCTTTTATATATTTATCTCCATCTTTATCAATTACGTAACCATCTTTGTCTAATATTAGCCAAGCATTTGTTAATCTTTTTATTTTCCTTAATATTAATTCTGCTTCATGTAAATTTTTAAATTTGTTATCTGCAATTTTCATAGCACCATAATCATTTACATAAATATCAAAAAATAATCCATTGCTAACTACTTTTACTGCTCTTCCATTTGTAAATTCTTCTGGTTTTGCATAATAGCCTCCACCATTTTTAAAATCATATTTCTCTAATAATTGAACTATTTTCTTTATGTATGGTTCATTACATCTTCTATCTTCATACATTCTTTTGTACCTCCTATTATTTTTATTTGTTTCATTATATATCATTATCTTTTAAATGTAAATACTTTTTATAAAATTTTTTATTTTCTTTTTCAATAAAAATAACTAGATATTATAATATCTAGTTATGCTTAAATTTTTATTCTATTTTAATAATTTTATTATGTAGCTACTGTTACCCATATATCTCCAGTTCTATTTGGAACAGGTTGAGTTGTTTGTACAAATATTGTGTTTTTATTATTTACTAAATAATTTAATCTTGATGCAAAATCATTTAACCAAGCTTGTTGAGCTTTAGTATTATTTACTGCATAGTTAGTTGGTAAAGATGTGTATGAATTAATTGCTGTTATTTTTTGATCTGCCATTTTTCCAATATCTATTGTCTTATTTTGTATCATGCTATTCTTAATTACATTATCTGATATTGTTGTATCTATTGTTATATTTGTGTCTCCTTTAAAATTAGCATTACCTGTTGTATGCCCAGATAAAGCAATATTTCTCGCTGTTTTTAAAGCATTAGCAGTATCTATATTTCCTACTATAGTAGACGTAAATTTCTTTACTCCATTAATTGTTTCATTATTAACAGTATGTACAAATGAACCTGGGTCAAATGAAAATCCATAAGGTAACCATTTGTCCATCCAGTAGTAACCACTAGATGTTAATGGATCTGTTACATTTTTGTTTACCCATATGTCATTTAACTTTGGATTATAATCTTTTAGTGAAGACCAACCTGAACCATTCCATTCTTTTACTTGCCAAGGGAAATTTGAATCAGGTAAACCAGTAGAATTACTTTGTAACCAGTATTGCCCTACTGCAATAGTTGTATCAGAAATAGTTGCTGGAT
>CAPQQE010000010.1:20271-22467 GCA_948687865.1 uncultured Bacilli bacterium | reverse complement strand
GCTTCTCCCTTTGCACACATCGTTATTGGCTCTGCCAATATCGTAGTGTGTTACCTAGTCGCCAAGAACTAGGTTTCAACCGAGCCATTAGTTACAACGTTTCTTTTGGCTCGGTATTCGCATTTAATTTCTTATAAAAGTGTAATTTGTAGTTACTAATCTATAATCCTTTTATCTACAATTTTATATATTATTATCATAGTTATTGAAATTACTAATCCAACATAGAACATTGGAAATACCATATTAAAGCAATTTTTCATACCTTCTAAATATGATGTATTAGGATAATTCCAAGTTAATAAGTTATTTAACTCAGATAATATAATTCCTACCATTCCAAAATAAGGAAAATATTTCTTTATATTTATATTATTGAAATTAGCCCATACTCCAAAAAAATATAAGATTATTGCAATAAAGCCTATTGGGTTTGTTAAATTAATGATTCCAGAGACTTCTTGAACTCCTTTCATTCCTCCATATTGTGAAAAACACATTGGTAATAAACTTAAAATAAATACAATAGTTAATAATATTTTTTTCTTCATAACTTTCCCACTCCTAATTGTAATCTCTATTTTATTTCGAATTCTACATAAAACTTTTCAGCAACATTTGATGAGTATGGAAGATTTTCTTCAGATGTGAAATATCTTACTAATCGATATTTGCCACTTTTTAATTTATCATAGCCATAAGTCCATTCAATTACTTCTTCTTTTTCATCATTTACCTTTATATTATATAAAATATCATTCCAAGCTAAAGGCTCTTTTGGTTCGTATGGAATAAATTTTCCGTTTTCATATTTTTCTAATGAATACTCTGGTCCATAATGATAAGTTTGATTTGCATTATTTTTCATAACTAAAGTCATACCACTTTCGGAAAGTGTATTTTCTTTTATTTTCATAACTATTTTATCATTATCGCTTAAATTCCACGTTAACCCATTATCTACACTAATAAAAATCAATTCTATATCTTCATAACCTGTTTGATCTTTCTTCACTTGGTATATTGAGCATTTTAATTTTAACTCATTATTTTCATAATACGGAACATCTTCAATAGTTAAAATTTCAATATTAGGATTATCATAATTAATTTTCCCATCAACAAAAGTCTTTCCACCATCTTGTGTTACTTTAACACCCATATAGTTATTATACTTAGTCAAATTTGGCTTAGAAATTGCAAAACCCAATTTTTCGTTTAAAAATATAAATTTAGGTTCCATACTAACAATAATACCTTCTTCGGTTATTTTTTCAAAAGTTTTTCCTTTATTTACACTTTTTTGTACCCCAACAACTTGATTTTGACCTAAAGAATAATCATATCTTTCAAACCTTAAAATTTCATTATTAAATTTAATATAATATAATGTATTTTCATCTTCATAAGGATATATTTTTTCTCTATTCAATAAAATTATTACACCTATACCTATTAGCAATGCAATAATACAAGTTAAAATAACAAATTTCTTTTTCATAATCATTTCTCCATTTCAAAAAGTTTGCTAATTATAGTTCTGTTTGATAAATCAATTATATCACTTTCTAAAATGTTTTGATAGTACATAAAAAGAGAACTATAACAATTATAGCCCCTCTATGACAAATGGGTTAATACTAGATACTTGATATGTTTCTTCAATATTAAATACTATACTTTCTATCATATAAGTAATAACTTTACTATCAATATCTAATAATTTCTTTTGTGGTATATAATTAGAAATGATTTCTAAAATGTTTTTCTTATGTAGCTTATTGCTCTTATAATCAGCAATAATCTTTTTTGAAATTTTTTCTACCAACTCTTTGTTATTGTCTATTCCATTTTTTATTTTATTGCTATTTTCTTCTTCCATAAGATGATAATATTCTCTTTCAGTAACAAATACCCATTCATTTGTAGGACATACCATCAAGTCTAATGGAATAAGAGAAGTAGTTTTTGAAAGTATAGTTGTTTCAAATGGCTTAAATTCTTCTCGTATAAGTTCTTCTACCAAATAAGGAAATGCTTTATTGACTTTTGTTTTTTTCTTATACATATCTAATAAAACATCAATAACTCTTTTTGCTTCATTATTTAACAAATCAGTTAGTTGTGTTTCTATTTCATAGCCTTTCATTTTGTCCTCCTTTCATTCTAAAATAAAGCCCCTACATAGAAAGTTGT
>CAPQQE010000010.1:7105-20258 GCA_948687865.1 uncultured Bacilli bacterium | reverse complement strand
CTTATTTTAAGTACAAAAAACAGGCTATACCTTTCCACCTTTTATATGGACATATTTTTACATAAAATATACCATAATATCAGTATCGGAGGTGGTTTGACATTAAGCATAGAACAAGAAAACTACTTGCAAATAACATTGTTTACTTTAGGCATCAAAATGATTGGTCGCAAGAAATATTTGCTGATAAAATCAAATCAAGTCCAGCATATATTTCACAATTAGAAAATGCCAAAAGAAATGTTACTTCCGATTTTATTGATAAATTAGCCGATTCATTTGGTGTTGAACCACACGAACTATTTATCAAAAGAGACTCTATCAATAATAAGAGAGTTGACCAAAAGAAATAATTGGCTTTATTTCTTTTATTTTTTACTACATCGTCATTATATCATAGATTTTTATATTTAAAACGATAATATGCCTATATATTCCGAATATTTATACGGCTCTTTTATATTCGGTATAAATGATAAAATTTAAGTGTAAAATTTAAAGATTAGGGGTGTGTTATGAATAGAAATGATAGTATTATAACTTACATAGATTATGGTTACATTAAATACGACATAAAACCTATTATGAATAAAAAAAATTTAAGTAAAAATCAAATAGTAAAAAAAACTGGACTTCATCATCAAGTAATCGAAAGATATATGAATGATTCTGTAACTCGATTTGATAGAGAAGTTTTGGCTAAATTATGTTATGTTTTAGATTGTAGTCTAGATGAAATTATTACCTATGTAAGACCAAAAGGCAAATAATTTTGTCTTTTTTTTATAACTGAAAATCATCTTTTTCTTTTTCATCATAATAAGGCTCATTACTCTTTAAATAACTAGGTGCTTTAACATAATCAAACAATTCAACTTCTTTTGTAGTTCCTCTTGAAATTTCAACGACATCATTTGTATCAAAATCATTGTTATCATAATAGTCTTTAATTTCGGTTGTTGTGGCTTTTTTAGTAGGTTCATTACCAATTTGTAATAACTCTCTAAAAAAGTGTTTAATTGCCTCTAAAATGGCTTTTAAATAAGTTTTAAGGTTATTATTTTCTTTGGTTAAGTTTTGGTTTCTTGTGGTTAAGGCTTTTACTTCTCTTTGAAGATTTTTCTTTTCTTTTTCTAAAGTTTGATGACTTTGGGTATAAGTGTCAATTTCATTAAACAACTCATTTATCTTAGGCTGAAATTCTACTGCCTTTTTTGTTTCTTTAATAACATTTTTCATACTATCAAAAGTATCTTTTTCTACTATAATATGCTTTTTATCAAATGGAATCGTTTTGCTAGTTTTCATTTTTTCTTCAAAGTCATTCATAGCATTATCAAGACTTTTGTTAATAGTGGTTACCTTATCTTCATAATATCTAGTCGTTTTTTTAAATTCTTTAATTTTAATATGTTTTCTATCACTATTTTTAATACCTCGTTCTAATTCAAAACCTGCCTCTCTTAACCTTAAATTGTAAACATCTTGTAGTTCTGATAAATGAATATTATCTTTGATGTATTGTTTTTTAGAAATAGTAAATCTTTCAGTATTTGTTCTTTTATCTAACTTTTTAACAAGTGGTACAACTACACAATGAATATGTGGTGTTAATTCGTCTAAGTGTATTGTTGCGTGTAAAACTTGCTCCTTTGTGTAGCCTAAATCATTATAAACAAAATCCATACAAGTATCAGCCCATTTCATTATTTCTTCTTTACTCATATTATCAAAAAACTTATGAGTTGCTGTAAACATAAGTTCATCCGCAACAACACTTTTTGATTTATTTAACATTTCATTAAAGGTTCGTTTTCTATCATCTCTTTCAGTTTTCATTCTTTCGTTGTGTTCTTTTTCATAATCTTTTACAAGCATTTTAAAACCCTTAACATATTTTTCTGCTAAGGGTACTAATTCTATATTATTTTTCGTTAATTCCAATTTTATATTAGGGTTACTTTTATAGGCTTTTTTCTCTCGTTTGTTATGTGATCCTATTTGTGCTAAATCATTTATAGTCATTATTGGTTGACTTCTAAATATTCCATAATTCATATATCATTCCTCTCTTTCTAAATTTTTGTAAAATAAAAATACTTTCGTTAAAAAGTATCTTAGTGTAATTATTATTAAATTTTATAGATTATCATTTGCTACAACTCACTACTATTACATTGGGTTTATCCAAACTCGGGTGCCCAGCATCTAAAACTATCTTAACATTATTATTCATAACTTCCTCCTCAAAGTATTTTATGATGAAAGCCCGAATATGTTATTGTTTATCTTCATAATATATTTACTAAATCATAATTATATACTACCATATACTTATTTAATATTTCCCTAGTAAAATCCAAAATAATTAAAAAACTAGCATTACATGATATCCTTTTACAAAGACATATCACATAAAAACTAGTTTTTATTAATTAGCATAAAATTTATTATATACTCTTATTTTATTCAATTATAAAATCTTCACTCTTATGAGGTTCTTTAAATAATAAACCATTATATTCTTGTTGTCTTAATACTTCATAAATTACAATAGCGGCACAATTAGATAAATTAAGCGCTCTAACTTTATCAGTCATAGGTATTCTCATACAATTATCTAAATTATCTTTTAATATTTCTTTTGGTATTCCTGTACTTTCTTTACCAAATATTAAATAAATATCCTCATTACTATTAGAGTAATCAAATGATGTATGTGGTTTTTTACCATACCTAGTAAAATAATAAAATATCCCACTATTTTTTGATTTAAAATCCTCATAGTTTTCGTAAACTTCATAATTTAAATTTTCTATATAATTTACTGCACTTCTTTTTAAATGACTCTCATCCAAAGAAAAACCAAGTGGTTTTATAAGATGTAACTTTGTATTAGTTGCAACACAAGTTCTCATTATATTTCCAGTATTACCTGGTATTTCTGGTTCATACAAAACTATATTATTCAAATTATATCCTAGTAATTTTCTTTTAATTCTTCAAAATAACTTTGTGGATGAGCACATACTGGACAAACTTTTGGAGCTTCTTTACCTACATAAACATGTCCACAATTACGACATATCCATACAGTTTCTTCTCCTTTTTTGAATACCATATCGTTTTCAATATTTCCAAGTAATGTCATATATCTTTCTTCATGATGTTTTTCTATTTTACCTACTTCTTCAAATAAGAATGCAATACGATCAAAGCCTTCTTCTTTTGCTTCTTCTGCAAATGTTTTATACATGTCTGTCCATTCATAGTTTTCTCCTGCAGCAGCATCTTTTAAATTTGTTAATGTATCAGGAATAGCCCCACCATGCAATTCTTTAAACCACATTTTAGCATGTTCCTTTTCGTTGCCTGCTGTTTCTTCAAATATAGCAGCATATTGCTCATATCCTTCTTTTTTTGCTATTGAGGCATAATATGTATACTTATTTCTAGCTTGACTTTCTCCTGCAAAAGCTGCAAGTAAATTTGCCTCTGTTTTACTTCCTTTTAATTCCATAACTTCCTCCCTTTAGTTTAAAAATAAACCAATTATATTATAACTCAATTAATAAAATTTTTCATCAATTTATTATATATTTATAAAATAATTTCACAACAACTATCATTTGTTAAATCATATTTAGATGAGTCAAATGTATCTAAATGAAGTTCTGGATATAATCCCTCACTTATCTTTATATAAACATTATCTAATATATTTTCATCATCTAATTTTACTTTTACTACATCATTATTTTTAAATCCAATATTTAATGCTAAATCACTAGTCATATGTATATGTCTATTAGCAATTATACATGATTTTCTAACTATTTTATTTAATTTTGTACTTATTTCAATTGTAATTGCATCATCTAAATCTCCAGAATTTCTATATGGGGGATCTATATTTAAATACTCTGCATCTAATTTTGATATTTCAACTTGGGATTTTTCTCTTGCTGGACCTACTACCCTTACATTTTCTATTACCTTCCCATTTACACTTAAATTAACACTTTCAAAACATGCATAATTATTATCTTGTGATAAATCTCTTTTTTTAGTTAATATATAATCTTTACCAAATAATAATTCAATATCTTCTTTTGATAAATGCACGTGTCTATTAGATATTCCTACTTTTATTTTCATTTATTACCACCTACTATTAATTATATACGAATAATTTATTTTTTCAATGAATATAATCTAAAGAAAGGATGAATATTATGAATAATGGATATTATCAAAGTACTAACTATTCAACAAATGCAGGATACCCTAATCAACAATATGCTCCCACTGTAAGTTCAACAGAGTTTCCTATGGAACAATCTTATGTAGAAAATATACTTAGATTAAATAGAGGAAAATATGGTAAATTTTATGTATCATTTCCTGATTCGGTAGAATGGAAAGATAAAATATTTACAGGAATTGTTGAGCAAGCTGGTAGAGATCATTTAATAATTAGTGATCCATCAACAGGTAAATGGTATTTAATATTGATGATTTACTTAAATTATGTAGAATTTGAAGAGAATATTAACTATAGTCCTGATTTTACTTTAAAAGGATTGTAATATTCTTTTTATTTTGCTATAATTTTTTTATAAATAGAAGGTGATTTTATGAAAATACATATTATTATATTACTTATAATAATTATATTATTTGCTTTATTTATAGGTTTTAGTATAATTTACAATAAATTCCAAGATTATATAATTAGAATAAATGAAGCTGAAGGAAAAATAGATGAATCTATAAGAGAAAAGTTTGATATCATAATAAAATTAAATAATATTATAAAGGAAAAAATAAAAACCAAAAAGGCACTAGTTGATGATATTTCAAAACTAAAGAATGAAGAAATAAGTAGTTTTGAAATTGATAGACAATTAGTTGAGGCACTAAATAAAGTTAATTTTGTAAAAGGTCAATATCAAGAACTTGAAACAGATGAAGAAGTTATTAAATTAACATATGATATAGAGGATATAGATGAATCACTACGTGCTTTTAAAAAATTCTATAATGAAAATATTGTATTATATAATAAATTAATTAGAAAATTTCCATATAATTTAGTTGGAAAAATATTTAAATATAAAGAAAAATCATTTTTTGATGGAAAAGATTTATATGATGATAATATCAAAGATTTTAAATTATAAAAAATTGGTTACTACCAATTTATTTTTTTTATATTATTTTTTTCTAAAAATTCGTTTGTTCTTGAGAATGGTTTACTTCCAAAAAAACCATAATTTGCTGAAAATGGAGATGGATGAGCTGATTCTATAACCAAATGTTTAGGATTAGTTATATATTTCTTTTTATCTTTCGCATTATTCCCCCAAAGTATAAATACTATTGGTTCTTCTTTTTCATTTAATTTTTCTATTACTACATCAGTAAAATTATGCCATCCTAGATTTTTATGTGAATTAGCCTTATCTTTTTCCACAGTTAAACCTGTATTTAAAAGCATTACACCTTGTTTTACCCAAGAAGTTAAATCCCCATTATTATAATCTTTTTCTATACCTAAATCATCATACAACTCTTTATATATATTTTTTAGGGATGGTGGTAGTTTACTTGAAAGTGTAGAAAAAGCAAACCCATGTGCTTCTCCTTCACCATGATATGGATCCTGACCTAGTATTACTACTTTTACATCCTTATAAGGTAGTTTAAAAGCATTAAATATTTGTTTTTGTGGTGGATAAATAGTTTTAGTTTTATATAAATCTCTTAGTCCATATAGTATCTTCATAAAATATTCTTTATGTATTTCTTCATTTAATATTTCATCCCAATCATTATTAAAAAGCATGTTTTATCACCTACTATAATAAATTATATCATTTTTGTTTTAAATAATCTATTAATTTATTATTAGAATAAGCAAGTATGTTATTTTTTAATGTTATAATACCATAATCTATATATTCAGTATCATCATTCATATCAAGTTCAAAGATCATTTTATTATCTAGTTCATCTTTCGCATACATTTTTGTAACATATCCAATACCATATCCGATTTTAACAAAATCTATTAATAAATTAGAACTTCCTATATTCATAGTAGGCTCTACTTTTAAATCTAACATTTTAAAATATCTATCTGCACTATTTCTTGAATTAGAAGGATTTTTTTGAAGTAACAATGGATAATTAATAAGCTCTCTTGCATCTACTTTTCTATTTAATAAATGTTTATATTCATCATTTACTACAAATATATATTTAGTAGTTCCGAGTTTTATATAGTTTAGTTCTAAATCCTTATTCTTTGGAAATTTAGATATTATAATGTCTATCTTCCCACTTTTGAGGTCATCTATTAGTTTTTTTGTAGGATCTGTTGATATTGTAAGAATTATATTAGGATATATCTTATGAAAATCTTTTATGTATTTAAGTAAATATTTTCTAGTTAAACTCGTACTTATTCCAAGTTTAATTGTTCCACTTTGATTTTCATTAAATTCTGTTAATTCTTTTTCTACATCACCAAGTAATGTTAATGCTTGTTTAACTTTTAAGAATATTTTTTCTCCATATTCATTTAATATAACTCCTTTTTTTGTTCTTATAAAAAGTGGTGTTCCAAAATAGTCCTCTAAATTTTTAATATGTTTTGTAACTGCTGGCTGTGAAATATTTAGTTCATTACTAGCTTTTGTTATATTTTTACACTGCGCTACTACATAAAAAATGCGATACAATTCTAAATTCATAATAACCTCCAGTTATGGTAACTATATATTTTTTATATTTTAATTATAATTTATTTTTTGTTATAATTCAAGTATAAGGTAGGTGTAAATATGAAAAAAGATGAAATTGAAAAAATTTTAGGGAGTGTTGATAAAGAAAAATCTAAAAATAATGTTTTAAATAAAAGCAAAATTAATTCTATATCTAAAGAGAATCTAAAAATAATATTAAAATTTGCAGATACTGATAACTATAAAGAAATAATATTATATTCTGATGAAAATGAAACTGAGTTTCATACATATTATGTAAAAAAATACGATAGAAGTACTTCTTCAATCGCAAATGAAATTACTAGTATGGGTTATAAAATATTAATGTATTATCCTTTAGAAAAATGTAAAAATTGGACCAAAGAAGATGAAGTAAAATATTTACATGACTATGGTATAAATAAAGTCTATAGTGCTTTAGAATTTGCTACTAGAATGCACAAAGGTAAAATGAGAAAGGGAAATAATCCTAAAGAATATATAACCCATCCTATCAATGTTGCTAAACTAGTTAATAAGTATAAGGGTAATTCTAGTAATATTAATGAATTAACTGCTGCGGCATATTTGCATGATACTATTGAGGATACTGATGCAACATATTATGAATTACTTGAAAATTTTGGACCACTTGTTGCAAGTCTCGTTATGGAAGTTACATCTAATAAAGAAATGCAGCATTTACTTGGAAAAAATGTTTATTTATCATTAAAAATGCTTAGTATGACAAGCTATGCGCTTACTCTTAAATTATGTGATAGACTTGATAATATCATGGGACTAGATGATGTTGATGCTGAATTTAGAGAAAAATATATTAATGAAACTATATATATCGTTAATGAACTATTAAGAAAAAGAGAACTTAATGTCACTCAGTTAAAAATAATAAATGATATACTAATCAACATTATTAAGTTAAGAAAACTTGATAATAAAGATAATAATGATATTTTAGATTTAATTCTAACTTATAATGAAATTCAAAAAGTATCATAAAAAAAAGAGTTATCCTCTTTATTTATGATATGTTTCATTATTTATAATTTTATATGATCTATATATTTGTTCAAGTAACATTATTCTAAATAATTGATGTGGAAAAGTCATTTTAGAGAAAGATAAACTAAAATGGCTTAATTTTTTTATATCATCATGAAGACCATATGATCCTCCTATTATAAAACATATATCACTATAACCTATTTGAATATCGTTAATTTTTTTTGCAAAATCTATGCTGGATATATTTTTACCATTAATGTCTAGTGTAATTATATAATCTTTAGGAGTTATGCTTTTTATTATACTTTCTTTTTCTTTTAATAATGTTTTTTGAATATCAAAATTCTCATCAGATACCTCAATTATATTTATTTTTGTATACTTATTTATTCTTTTCATATATTCTTTTACTGCATCAATGAGATATTTTTCCTTTAACTTACCTACGCATATTATCTTTATCATATTTCTATTAACTCCGTAATTTCATTTTGTCTTGCGATTAAGACATCATCAAATTTTATATTATTTTTATCTTTTATTTCATTAAAGGTTCTTAGTACTTCTTCTTCAGAATTACTATTTTCACTGATATGCGCAAATACTATTTTTTTTGTATCTTTACCTATAAACTTACATAAATAATCACTTGCTTGCTTGTTTGATAAATGTCCTTTATCACTGCTTATACGTTTTTGTACATTATATGGATAAGGTCCATCCATGAGCATCTTAATATCATGATTACTTTCTAATATATAAAGATTATTATTGTATAATAAATCAAAATATTTTTTATTTATGTAGCCAGTATCCGTTATATAAACCATAGAAGATTTTCCTTCTTTTATTTTAAAACCTATAGATTCTTCTGCATCATGTGAAGTTTTTATAACATTAATCATTAAATTTCCTAATATTGCAGTATTATTATCATAATACTGATATCTAAAATTACCAATTTCTTTTTCTAAAATAGGAAGCATCATTTCTGTAACTAATATTACTGGATTATATCTTTTTATAAATACTTTTAGTCCTTTTATATGATCTACATGGGTATGTGTTACTAATATATAAGATATTTCATTAGGATTTATATTTAATGATTCAAAAGTTTTTTCTATATATGAACATGTTGTTCCAAGGTCTATTAATATCTTTATTTTATTTGTTGTAACTAGGCATGAGTTACCTTTACTTCCACTTGATAATACTCTTATTCTCATTTATATAATGTTAATGGGTTTATAGATCCACCAGCCGTATTTACTTGGAAGTGTAAATGTGTTCCTGTAGAACTTCCACTATTACCCATATATCCTACTACTTGACCTCTTGAAACTTTTTGACCTACTGATACTCTTATATTACTTCCCATAATATGCGAATATATAACCTCCATTCCATTATGCCTTATTCTAACAGCATTTCCATATCCACCACCACAAGAACTTCCATAATAACCTCTATCAGCACAATTATTGGTAACAGATGTTACTACTCCATCACCTATTGCATATATTGGTGAACCAAATCCACATCCTGAAATATCAATACCAGCATGAAGTCTACCCCATCTATATCCATAATGACTTGTTATTATATAAGGTGATATTGTTGGCCATCCCCAATTTCCTGTTGTAACAGCAGGAGTACCACCACCTGAATATCCGTTTTCATATTGTTTAGTCCCTTTTAATACTACCTTATCAATTGGTTCAACTAAAGTTGTTACATTTGTTATAACCGCAGGGTGGGCTTCTCCATTAACATATTTTACTTGTTCTGTTACCCTTTGAGTTCCATTAACACCTTCTGTCTGAACTTTTGTAGTTCCTCTATATGAACTTGGATCATCTTTTTCAATCGTATTAAATGGTTTATCCATATCTTCTACTATTTGCTTTTCAACAACTATACTAAATACTGGATCAATAAGAGCTATACTAACCTTTTGGCCTACACTAAGTAAATTATTACTACTTGTAAATTCTGGATTAACTATTAAAAACTCTTCAATGCCTAAACTATTATTAAATGCTACTGTTTCTATTGTATCACCAGGTTTAACAACATATTCTTCATCTTTATCTAGTGATCCAAATAAAAGATATTTACTAAGAGTAGTTGCATCTGTAAAAATAATCTCATCTGTTGATAAAAAAGCCTCGCTTATTGTTATTTTTTCATCTATATATATATTTTCAATAATACTACCTGTTGATTCAATTTTCTTCTGAGTATCATTCTTATAATTTTCTATATCTTTAATATTTACAAATGCTTTAAGTACTGTATTAGTAGCTTCATCAAATATCTTTTTATCAAGCACATTTATCTTTAGTTCACTATCATCATCTGATTTTATATTTACAATATATCCTTTTACTGTGAAACTTTTCTCTTGTTTTATTTTCTCATATATTTGTTTTTCTGATAATGTTTTTGATGAAAACGTTAAGCATTTTTCTATATCTATTCCATTTGGTATATATATTTTATCGACATTAAATTCTTCTTTTAATTCCTTTTGCTCATCATCTATATATTTTTCTAGTGATTCTTTTGATTTAATTGATCCTAATAGATTACCATCAAGATATACGTTATAAACCTCATTAATATTATCATCCTTTTGTTTCGAAAAGCTAGTTATTAGTATTATAAGTAATGATATTAACACCGATAATATTATTGGTAAGTAATTTTTAAATTTACTCACTTTTACTACCTCCTACTCCTCTTCTTCTTTACTATAATTAGAAAAAGTACTAGTATTCTTTTTAAATAATAATTCTACGTTAGCAGTTGGCCCATTACGATGCTTAGCAATTATGAATTCACTAATACTAATATTTCCTTCCATTCTTGCTTCTTTATTATAGTAATCATCTCTATAAAGGAATGCAACTATATCAGCATCTTGTTCTATAGATCCAGATTCTCTTAAATCACTCATAATAGGTCTTTTATCATCACGACCTTCTACCGCACGTGATAATTGTGCAAGCGCTATTACAGGAACCTCTAGTTCTAAGGCCATAGTCTTTAAACTTCTTGATATTTCTGAAACTTCTTGCTGTCTATTACCAGAATATTTACTACTACCTGAAATAAGTTGTAAATAGTCTATTACAACAATGCCAAGTCCTTCTTTAGAAGCATTTAATCTTCTACATTTACTTCTTATTTCTCCAATTGTAATACCTGGTGTATCATCAATATATATATTTGTATCTGCAAGTTGACTTATTCCTTCACTTAGCCTTCTCCAATCATTATTATCAAGTCTACCTGTTCTAAGTCTATTTCCATCTATTTGCGCTACTGATGAAAACATACGATTAACTAACTGTTCAGCATTCATTTCTAAATTAAATAACGCTACTGCTTTACTTGTTGTTTTTGCTATATTAGTTGCAACATTTAAGGCAAATGCAGTTTTACCCATAGCGGGACGTGCTGCTATAATTATAAGTTCATTTTCATGAAGACCACTTGTTAATTTATCTATTTCATAAAATCCTGTTGCAAGACCAGTTATTTCACCTTTTTGATTACATAATTTTTCTAAATTTTCCTGTGCCTTAAATACAACATCTTGAATCTTGTGAAACTCTGATGACTTTCTCTTTTTTACAACATCCAAAATTTTCATTTCCGCACTATCTAGAATTTCATTTGCTTCTTTATTTTCAAGCATAGAGTCACTAGCTATTTCATTTGATACATTTATAAGTTTTCTCAAAATTGCTTTTTCATGAACTATATTAATATAATAATCAACATTTGTAGCACTTGGAACCGAGTTAATTATCTCTACTAAATATTCGATATTACCAATACTCGATAAAGTCTTATTTTTTTCTAATTGATCTGTTACTATTGTTATATCAATAGGTTTATTTTGTGAATT
The DNA here is from genome assembly GCA_948687865.1 of uncultured Bacilli bacterium. The sequence continues at coordinate 8,543 of CAPQQE010000010.1, read as the reverse complement.
TAACTCTGATAAAGCATCATATATTTTTATATGCGCATCTACGTAAAATTGTTCTCTATCTAATTCATCACATATTTTTTGAAGTGCATATTTTGATAAAAAAGCTGCTCCTAAAACTGATTGTTCTGCTTCTAAACTATATGGCATATTTCTTTTATCCATAGTATTACTCCTTGATTAATCTTATATTTAGTTTTGCTAATACTTTAGCATGTAAATTTATAGTTATTATATATGTTCCTAATGTATTTATTTGATTATCTATATTAATTTTTTTCTTATCAATATTATATCCTTTTTTCTGTAATTCATCTGATATTTGCTTAGATGAAATAGATCCAAATACCCTATCTTCATTACCTGTTTTTACTTTGAAGATAAGTTCTATATTTTCTAATTCTTTTTTAATTTTCTCACAATTTTTTATTATCTCTTCTTCATGAATTTGTCTATCAGTTAATTGTCTACCTAATATCTCACTACTTCTTTGAGTATATTTTATTGCATATCCATTTTTTATTAAAAAGTTTTCTGCATAACCATCTTTAACTTCTTTTATTTCATCTTTTTTACCTTGTCCTTTTACATCTTTTAAAAATATTACTTTCATTGATATAACCATTCCTCTCAAAAATAATTATGCATCTATATTATACAACATTTTAGCACTTATGTCAGTAGTTATGAAAAAGAAAAAAGAACTATTTGGTAAATGGTAATATTGCCATCATTCTAGCTCTTTTTATTTGAATTGCTACTGTTCTTTGGTGTTTAGCACATGTTCCAGTAACTCTTCTAGGTAAAATTTTACCCTTTTCATTTATATATTTACGTAAATCATCTGCATTTTTATAATCTAATTCTTTTCCTGCACATAACTGACATACTTTTCTTCTTTTCTTTCTAAATTCTGCCAAAGTTATACCTCCTTTTCTATATTAAAATGCTATATCGTCATCACTAATTTCAACTGAATCACCAAAATCAGCAAATACATCTTCACTCATATCAGTAGGTTCTACACTATTACCCAAAGCAAAATCAGATGGAGTTACATTATCATCTTGCGTTCTATTTTGAGATTGTGCTTTTGATTCTAAAAATTGAACATTATCCGCTACTATATCTGTAGTATAAATCTTTTGTCCATCTTTCTCATAACTTCCTGTTTGTATTCTACCCTCAACTGCAATTAAACTTCCTTTTGAAACATACTTCTTAACATTTTCTGCTTGTTTTCTCCAAACTACTATATTAATAAAATCAGTTTCTCTTTCGCCATTTTGATTTCCAAATGGTCTATTTACCGCTAATGTAAATCTAGTACTAGCAATATTGGAACTAGTATATCTTAATTCTGGATCCCTTGTTACTCTACCTATTAATACTACTTTATTCATAAAGCACCTACTTCCTAATTATTTATCTAATTTTACAA
>CAPQQE010000010.1:810-7095 GCA_948687865.1 uncultured Bacilli bacterium | reverse complement strand
TTAGCTTATGAAATAAAAAAACATAAAAGTGGATATTATTTCATAAGCTAATTCTTTTTGACCTAACTCTTTAGAGCTTAATATTTTAGCTCCATTCTCAGTTAAAGTATTTTCAAACTTTTTGAAAACTTCTTTAATAGAATTTTCATCTAAATCAGGTCTAACAATGAATAAAATTTCATATTTCATTTCATGCACCTCCCTTTGGACTAATGGCCTATATAAGTATAGGCAGAGAGTAAATAAATTACTCGCATAAGTATTATAGCAAAAAGAAATTACTTTGTAAATAAAATATTAGTAATTGATTTTTATTATTGTTAGTGATATACTTTAAATTATTGGAGGGTGTCTATATTATGAAAAAGAAAGCAATTAAATATACGATTATTTTATTAATTATTCCGTTAATAATAAGTCTTATGATAGCAATAAGTAACAATAATGGCATGTATAATAATAACAAATATAATGGGATAGACATTCCTGAATATAATAATACTACAATAGCTAAAAATAATAATAATACTTTTATATATTTGAATATAGTTGCCCTTGTCATTGTTTCAAGTGGCATATGGTTCTATGTTAAGAAAAAAGGAGATTTTTGAATAAAATCTCTTTTATTTATACATTAAATCTAAATAAACAAATATCGCCATCTTGCATTTCATATTCTTTACCTTCTAATCTTAACTTACCATTTTCTTTAGCACCTTTTTCTCCACCATATAACTCATAATCAGAAAATGATATAACCTCCGCCTTAATAAAACCTCTTTCAAAATCACTATGTATTATACCTGCACAAGCAGGAGCTTTCATTCCTTTTTTAAAAGTCCAGGCCTTTACTTCCTTAGGACCTGCAGTAAAATACGTTGCAAGTCCTAAAAGTGAATATGTTGCATATATAAGTTTATTTAAACCACTGTCTTCTATTTTAAGTTCTTGTAAAAATAGTTCTTTATCCTCTTCATTAAGTTCACTAAGTTCACTTTCAACTTTAGCACAAACAACTACTACCTCAGAATGTTCCCCCTTTGCATATTCTCTAACTTTTTCTACATAGTCATTACCTGAATTTATATCTTCTTCACTGACATTGGCAACATATATTAAAGGTTTTTTAGTAAGTAAATTAAATGATTTTAATACTTTTTCTTCATCTATAGTATATTCTAATCTTCTAGCAGGAATGTCTTTTTCTAAGGCTTCTTTTATTTTTTTCATTACTTCAAGTTCAAAAAGAGCATCTTTATCTTTTGTTGATATTGCTTTTTTTTCTATTCTCCCTATTCTAGAATTTATAATTTCTAGGTCAGAAAATATTAATTCTAAATTTATTATTTCTATATCACGAATAGGATCTGTTGTACCTTCAACGTGAGTTATATTTGCATCATCAAAGCATCTAACAACTTCACATATAGCATCCACTTCTCTTATATGAGATAAGAATTTATTACCTAAACCTTCTCCTTTTGAAGCACCTTTTACTAGTCCTGCGATATCAATGAATTCATATGATGTTGGTACAACGCTTTCTGGCATTACCATTTCTTCTAATTTAGTCAATCTCTTATCTGGCACTATAACTACTCCAACATTTGGATCTATAGTCGCAAATGGATAATTTGCAGCCAAAATATTCTTTTTTGTTATTGCATTAAACAATGTTGATTTTCCTACATTAGGTAAACCAACTATACCTGCGGTTAAACCCATAATCACACCTCTTTACATAATAACTAGTATATCATAATTATCGATTATAATAAATGAGAATCTATGACTTTTTTATAAATTCTAAATGTCTTTTAAACTTATTTAATAAACTAATAAGTTATTTTTTGCATCAACTTTATTAAAACCATTATTTAGTGACAAATTTATACTTGTATAATTGTCGTCATCTATTTCTAATACCGCTATCTTAGTTTCAGGGTACTCTTTTAATTTAGTTAACAAATTAAATAGGAAAATGTCTGCATAACCCTTATTTCTATAATCTAAATTTATTATATAGGCAATTACTCTTGAATTATCTTCATGAAAATGTTGCGATATCATACCATAACCAACTAATGTCCCATTTATACATACCATATGGTTCAGCATACGAAATATACCTTTCAAAATCATATTCATTATAATCAGTAAATTTCTTATCCATATCCCATGATAATACTTTTAAAAAAGAATCATATAATTCATCTTCATATAACTTTCTAAATTCTATATTATCCATATGCTTCACCCCTGATTAGAGCATATTATAAATCATAACGCGGAAAAAAAACAACTATTGTTGTTTATATTGTTGGATATACACCTGGTCCTATAGGTGCCCTTAATACATAAAAACTAAAGATTATAAATAACCATAATATTATAATAGCTATAAAATATGGAATTATTAATTTATAACATTTCTTAACTGTAAAATCGTTTTTACTGTATAGTCCTATAAAACCTAAAAATATAACAAAGTATGAAAATATTGGTGTAATTAAATTTGTTACAGATGCCGATAAACGAAATATGGCTCCGGTAAATTCTGGTGTTATATTTGATTTCATAAATAATGGTATCATATTAGGAACAAATAACGTCCACTTTGTTGATAATGATGGTATAAATATATTTGATATTGATATGGCGATAAATGATAGTAAAATTAAAATAACAAAAGATGGTTTAAAATTTGAAATTAAATTAAACAAATTTACAGTTAAAATATTACCTATATTAGTATATTTAAAAAGTGCAACAAATTGTGATGCAAAAAATATTAATAACAACATCTCGCCAAGTCCGCTTAAACTACTTGATAGGTATTTTATTATATCATTCTGGCCTTTTATTTGCTTTGTTACTATTCCATAAATAACTGAACATATCATAAACATAAAGGAAACAATCCATAAACTTCCGTTTACAAATGGTGAGTTAACACCAAATAATTTATTTATATACATTGATTGTGATGAATCAAGTAAGGATCCTGATAATGGTAATCCTGGAATTACGGAATAAATAAATATTATACTCATTATTATAAATACAACTAATGAACTTTTTAATCCCTTTTTATCAAGTTTTTCATTGATTTCAAATTCATCGTTACCTATTCTTACAGGTTTTTTTCTTGATATTATGTCAGTCATAATTGATATTAAAAGTGCGAGTAAAATACTTGATATTACAACAAAAAATAGATTTCCTGTATATCCATATTTATAATTCGTATCAACCAAATTTACTGATGATTTTGCAAGTTCTATCAAACTATAATCAATTGATGTTATAAATATATTTATATTAGCACCTGCTGCGACACTGACAAAAGCCATAGTCATACCCATAACCTGACTTCTTTTATATTCAGTAAATAATATTGCAGATATTGGTATCATTATTATAAATGATAAATCCATACTAATTCCCATAATTATGCATAATAATGAAAATATAAAAAACATAGTTTTTCTTGGAATTATTTTATATAATCTACTAAATATAGATTTTAATAATCCAACTTTTATTGCTAATCCTACACCCATTAAACCTATAATTAAAGTCCCTAAAGGTGCAAATTTAAGGAAATTATTTACACTTTCAGATATCATAAATTTAATACCAGAAGTACTTAGAAGTGATTCAACTGTTAATATAGTTGTCGAAGATGTTCCAAGTGATATATCTGTTTGTGTTCCTTGAAAATTAAATAATGACAATATTCCACTTAATAATATTGTGATAATAGATAATATTACAAAAAACCAAACCGGATGTAAATGAAATCTTTTATTCTCGTTATCCATATTATTCCTCCATTATTTTTTTTATTTTTTTATTAAATTCTACTCTAGGCATCATTATAGTCCTACCACATTCTATACATTTTAATTTTATATCCACACCTACTCTTATAATTTCCCATAAGTTTGTACCACATGGGTGTCCTTTTTTCATTATAACTTTTGTTCCTATACCATAATTACTTTTCATTATGAACCTCTAATTGTGGATATGGGATTTTTATCTTATTTTCATCAAAAGCTAATTTTATCTCTTTTAATAACTTTCTTTTTACTATATACACATTTTTATTAGATGCATAAGTTGTAAGTAAAAAATCAACTGAGGATGATGATAAGGAATCTATACCTTCAACTTTAATATTACTTTTTAATTCTTTTATTTCATTATTAAGTTTATTAACTAATTCATTTAGCACCTTTTCAACCTTATTTATATCAGATTCATATGAAACTGATGCGATTACCTTAACTAATGAATTATCTAAACTAAAATTAGTAATCTCAGTAATATTTCTATTTGAAATTATTTTAGTTTCACCAGTAAAAGCCTTTATTTTTGTCGTCTTTAAAGTAAGTGCTGTTACCTCCCCTTTAAAGCCATTAATTTCAACTATTTCTCCTATAGCAAATTGACTTTCTAATATAATAGCTACACCTACTAATATATCTTTTAATACATCTTGAAAAGCTAAACCTATTACTAAACTTAATGCTCCTACACCCGCAACTAAAGTACTAGTATTAATGCCAAATACTTGTAATATACCTAAAATGGAAATTATAATTATTAAAACCTTTACAATATTTTTAAACATTATTAATACTGTCTCTCTACTTCTTTGTTCATGTTTCGATAAATTCTTATTAATCTTAATTCTTATACTTAAAATCTTATTAACAATTAAATCAAACAATATTGATACTATAATTATTAATATTGGTAAATATATCTTTTCAGAAATTTCTAAATCAAATATAGACATAATTCCTCCAAATTATTCATTAATATTGATATTCATTATCTCCAGTATCCTATTTAAATCTTGTACACTAGAGAATTTTATTGATAATTTATTTTCACTTATTTTAACGTTTGTTCCTAATTTTTCTTTTAAATAATCTTCCATATATTTATAAGCATTAACGCCTTGTTTTCTATATTCAACTATTTTTTCCTTATTATCATATACAATACTTTCCAATTTTCTTACACTCAAATCTTCATCTACTATTTTTTGTGCTAAATCCTCTATTTTTGCTTCATCTTCTAACTTACTTAATGCTCTAGCATGACCCATTGATATTTTATTATATAAAACCATATCTTGAACGGATGCTGGTAATTTTAATAAACCAAGTATATTTGTAATATGACTTCTGCTTTTACCTACTTTTCTAGATAGTTCATCTTGAGTAATGTTCATATTTTCAATTATTGATTTATATGCTTTTGCTTCTTCTATTGCTGTTAAATTTTCTCTTTGTAAATTTTCAAGTAGTGCTATTTGCATCATCTCATCATCAGAGAAATCTTTAACAATTGCTGGTATAGTAGTTTTACCTGCAAGTTTTGATGCTCTAAATCTTCTTTCACCTGCAATTATCTCATAACCTTTTATACTTTTTTTAACTATAATTGGTTGAAATACACCATGTTCTTTAATCGAAGATGCAAGTTCACTTAATGCTTCTTCATTGAATGTCTTTCTTGGTTGATATGGATTTGCTCTTAATTCACTTAATTCAATATCAACTATTTGATTATTAATCTTTGCCTCTTCTATTATTGTATTTTCTAATGTTTCAAAATTTAATCCCTCTTCACTAAATAGTTGCTCTAAGCCTCTTCCAAGTGCTTTTCTTTTATCATTCATTTCTAGCAATTACCTCCTTTGCTAAATTTATATAAGCTTCTGTTCCTCTACTTGTTGGATCATAATTTACTATTGGTTTTCCGTGTGATGGAGCTTCTGTTAATCTAATTAATCTTGGAATAATAGTATCATATACTCTTTCTCTAAAGAACCCTCTAACATTTTCAACAACTTCTAATCCTAAGTTTGTTCTTGAATCAAGCATAGTAAGTACTACCCCCTCTATTTCAAGATTTGGATTTAAACTTTTTCTTGCTTGTGTTATTGTATTAAGCAATTGCATTATACCTTCAAGCGCAAAATACTCACATTGAACAGGTATTAAAACTGAATCAGAAGCTGTTAGAGCGTTAATTGTTAATATACCTAACGATGGTGGACAATCTATTAAAATATAATCATATTTTTCTCTTAATGAAGATAATACTCTTTTTAACTGTGATCCTTTTGAAAATGTAGGATTACTATTTTGTTTTTCAATAAATTCTATATCAATTCCAGCAAGTGTTATAGTAGATGGTATTATATCTAAATTTTTAAATTTAGTATTTTTTACTGAATCTAATGGAGATACATCACCTATAAGT
>CAPQQE010000010.1:0-800 GCA_948687865.1 uncultured Bacilli bacterium | reverse complement strand
AATCCCCTTTTTCTATTCCAACACCCGTTGTTGTATTTCCTTGAGGATCTAAATCAACTAGTAAAGTTCTTTTCCCGAGAACGCCTAATGATGCAGCTAGATTTATACTTGTTGTTGTTTTTCCTACACCACCTTTTTGATTTACTAATGATATAATTTTTCCCATCATCAAACACTTCCTTATTTATTAATCACTTATTATATTTTAACAGAAATAAGGATTTTTTTAAATGATTTATATGAAAAAAAATTAAATATATCTATATATGGTATAATATTTATGGTGATTACTATGGCAGGCACACTTACTCATGCTTATTTTGCAGTAGATGCATACTCTAAATTTAATAAAGAGACTAAGAAAAAAATGAAAGATTATATTGAAAACTTAAAAACATATTCCCAAGGACATGACATATTATTTTTTTCTATAAATTATATAAATTATAAAAAGATGAAAAAAATAGGAAATTATCTTCATAAACATAATACAAAAGAATTCTTTATAAATATGATAAATTACATAATAGATAATAATCTTCAAGATAATAATGAAATTATATCATTTTTATACGGATATATAATGCATTACGCACTTGATTCTATGGTTCATCCTTATGTAATTTATAAAACAGGAATATTTAAAAGTAATAATAAAAATACATATAAATATAACGCAAAACATAGTGATTTAGAATCTTATATAGATGCATATATGATCTATAGTAAAGAAAATATAAAACCATATAAATTTAAAATTCAAAAATTTTGTTTTAATAATAATAAAATATCTAAAGATT